>NZ_RAZO01000118.1:0-6398 GCF_004307535.1 Pseudomonas sp. Sample_9 | reverse complement strand
TGTCCTACGCCATGCTCACCCGGCAGACGCCGAACCACATTTCCTCTTTCTACCTCAGCCGCGCCCTGCCCGAAGGCGGCGGCAGCAACGTGGTCAACGTGATGCTGGTGGACTTCCGTGGTTTCGATACCCTCGGCGAAATTACCGTGCTGGTCGCCGTGGCGCTGACCGTATTCGCCCTGCTGCGTCGTTTCCGCCCGCCGAAGGAAAGCCTGCAATTGCCGGCGCAGCAACGTCTGCTGGCACCGGACGTGGTCACCGATCTGGTCAACCCGCGTTCGGCCAGCGACACCGCGCTCGGCTTCATGATGGTGCCAGCGGTACTGGTGCGCCTGCTGCTGCCTGTCGCGCTGGTGGTGTCGTTCTACCTGTTCATGCGTGGCCACAATCAACCGGGCGGCGGTTTTGTCGCCGGGCTGGTGATGTCGGTGGCGTTCATCCTGCAATACATGGTTGCCGGCACGCAGTGGGTCGAGGCACAAATGAGCCTGCGCCCATTGCGCTGGATGGGCACCGGACTGTTGTTCGCCACCGCTACCGGTCTCGGTGCGATGCTGGTCGGCTATCCGTTCCTGACCACTCACACCTGGCACATCAGCGTGCCGTTGCTCGGCGATATCCATATCGCCAGTGCGCTGTTCTTCGACATCGGCGTGTACGCCGTGGTGGTCGGATCGACGTTGTTGATCCTCACCGCCCTCGCCCACCAATCGGTGCGTGGTCACAAGACTGCATCGCTGCCCAAGTCCGTCGCCAGCAAAGGAGCCGTCTGATGGAAGAAGTCATCGCAATCGCCATCGGCATTCTTGCCGCGTCCGGGGTCTGGCTGATCCTGCGGCCGCGAACCTTTCAGGTCGTAATGGGCCTGTGCCTGTTGTCGTACGCGGTCAATCTTTTCATTTTCAGCATGGGCAGCCTGTTCATCGGCAAAGAGCCGGTGATCAAGGACGGCGTGACCCAGGACTTGCTGCATTACACCGACCCGCTGCCCCAGGCGCTGGTACTGACGGCGATCGTCATCAGCTTCGCCATGACCGCGCTGTTCCTCGTCGTATTGCTCGCCTCGCGCGGCCTGACCGGCACCGACCACGTCGACGGCCGGGAGCCTAAAGAATGATGGCGATGACTCACCTGATCGCTGCACCGATCCTGCTGCCGCTGCTGACGGCTGCGATCATGCTGATGCTCGGCGAGAAGCACCGGCCGCTGAAGGCGAAAATCAATCTGTTCTCCAGCCTCCTCGGCCTGTTCATTTCAGTGATGCTGCTGCAATGGACGCAGACCACCGGCGTGCCGGGATCCATCGGTGTGTACCTGCCGGGCAACTGGCAGGCACCGTTCGGCATCGTTCTGGTGGTTGATCGCCTGTCGGCACTGATGCTGGTGCTGACCGGCGTCATCGGCGTAAGCGCCCTGCTGTTTGCCATGGCCCGCTGGGACGGCGCCGGGTCGAGTTTCCACGCACTGTTCCAGATTCAGTTGATGGGCCTGTATGGCGCGTTCCTGACGGCGGATCTGTTCAACCTGTTCGTGTTCTTCGAAGTGTTGCTCGCCGCGTCCTACGGTCTGTTGCTGCATGGTTCGGGCCGAGCGCGGGTGTCGTCGGGGTTGCATTACATTTCGATCAACCTGCTGGCCTCGTCACTGTTCCTGATCGGCGCTGCGTTGATCTATGGAGTGACCGGCACGCTGAACATGGCCGATCTGGCGATGAAGATCCCGCTGGTGCCGGAAGCCGACCGTGGCTTGCTGCACGCTGGGGCAGGGATTCTAGCGGTAGCGTTTCTGGCCAAGGCTGGGATGTGGCCGCTGAACTTCTGGCTGGTGCCCGCCTATTCCTCGGCCAGCGCGCCAGTGGCGGCGATGTTTGCGATCATGACCAAGGTCGGCGTCTACACCCTGCTGCGCCTATGGACCCTGTTGTTTTCCGGTCAGGCCGGCGCCTCGGCATTCTTCGGCGGCGACTGGCTGATTTACGGCGGCATGGCGACCATGGCTTGCGCAGGGCTGGCGATTATCGCCGCGCAACGCCTGGAGCGCATGGCCAGCCTGAGCATCCTGGTGTCGGCGGGCATCCTGCTCTCGGCGATCGGTTTCGCTCAGCCCAACCTGGTCGGCGCTGCGCTGTTCTATCTGGTCAGCTCGACCCTGGCGCTGAGTGCATTGTTCATGCTCGCCGAACTGATCGAGCGCTCGCGCTCGGCCAACGAAATTCCGCTTGAAGACGAAAGCGAACTGCTGCCGCGCCCGCAGGAGTCGCTGCAACCGCCCAAGGGCATCAACCTCGACGACGAACAGAAAGCCGTGGTCGGCCAGGTCATACCATGGACGATGGCCTTCCTGGGCTTGAGCTTTATCGCCTGCGCACTTTTGATCATCGGCATGCCACCGCTGTCCGGGTTCATCGGCAAGCTCAGCCTGATCGGCGCACTGCTCAACCCGTTGGGACTTGGCACTGCGGCGCCGCTGCCTCCCGGCACATGGGGATTGCTGGCGCTGTTGATCCTGACCGGTCTGGCCTCCCTCATGGCTTTCTCGCGCCTCGGTATCCAGCGCTTCTGGACGCCCGAAGAGCGCCCGTCGCCGTTGCTGCGCAAGCTTGAGTGCGCGCCGATTTTCCTCCTGCTCGGGCTGAGCATTGTCTTGACGTTCAAGGCTGAGCCGCTGCTGCGCTACACCCAGGCCACGGCCGATGCCCTGAACAATCCGCAGCAATATGTGCTGGCCGTGCTTGGCACACGTGCGGTGCCGAGCCCGCAAGCCAGAGCCGACATGCTCGAGGTGCAGCCATGAATCGACTGTTTCCGGCTCCGTGGTTATCGCTGGCCCTGTGGATTCTGTGGCTGACCCTGAACCTGTCGGTCAGCCCGGGCAACCTGCTGCTCGGCGCCGCGCTGGGTTTCGCCGCGCCGCTGATGATGCGCAAATTGCGGCCGAAACGTGCGCGCATCCGCAACCCCATCGCCATCCTGCGTCTGTTCTTCCTGGTCGGCCGCGACGTCATCATGTCCAACCTGATCGTCGCCTGGGGCGTACTCAACGCCGGGCGTCGTCCGCCCAACTCGTGCTTTATCAAGGTGCCTCTGGACTTGCGTGATGCCCACGGCCTTGCGGCACTGGCGATGATCTGCACCGTGGTGCCCGGCACCGTATGGTCGGAACTGGCGCTGGACCGCAGCGTTCTGTTGCTGCACGTCTGGGATCTGCACGACGAAGCGCAGTTCATCGAGCACTTCAAAAGCACTTACGAGCGGCCGTTGATGGAGATTTTCGAATGAGCCCATTGCTGTCGAATGCGATTCTGCTGACGCTGTTTCTGTACTGCTTGGCAATGGCACTGACCCTGGTGCGCCTGTTCAAAGGCCCGTCAGCACAGGATCGGGTACTGGCGCTGGATTATCTGTACATCGTCGCGATGTTGATGATGCTGACCCTGGGCATCCGTTACGCCAGTGACACCTACTTCGAAGCGGCGCTGCTGATCGCGCTGTTCGGCTTCGTCGGCTCGTTTGCCCTGGCGAAATTCCTGCTGCGTGGCGAGGTGATCGAATGAATGCCGAATTGTCTTTGTGGGTCGAGATTCCGGTGGCGGTGCTGCTGGTGCTCAGCGGCGTGTTTACCCTGCTGGGTGCAACCGGATTGCTGCGCATGAAGGATTACTTCCAGCGCATGCATCCTCCGGCGCTGGCCTCGACGATTGGGGCCTGGTGCGTGGCGTTGGCCTCGATCATCTGTTTTTCAGCGCTGAAGTCCGGGCCGGTGGTGCATGCCTGGCTGATTCCGGTTCTGTTGGCTATCACCGTGCCGGTGACCACCCTGCTGCTGGCGCGGGCGGCGTTGTTCCGCAAGCGGATGGCCGGGGATGATGTGCCGGCCGAGGTGAGCAGTCGTCAGACTGAAAGTGGTAACTGATGATTTTGTGGCGCCTGTGATGGCGCCATCGCTACAGTAGGAACGCGCCCTCCATTGTGGGAGCGAGCCTGCTCGCAAAGAGGCCAGTCGGGGCATCGCCAATTCCGGATCGGCTCAAACCCACGCTACTGCCAACAACCCCGCCCCCAGCAGCGCACACAACGGCGAGTACACCCAGGTATCCAGCCGCGCGAATCGCGAATCCTTCACTTCCTTGAAAAATCCGACCAGATTCGAATCTCCGATCGCTCGGGCGAACATCAGCAACGCAATTGCACTGATCACCCATTGCAGTGCCTTATGCTGCACCGCCGGCACGCCCCAACCGACCCGCATGCAAACCAGCGCTGCAATCACCAGCAGCGCAGCGGCGACTGCCAGCGTCACCCAGCCTGAGGGCTTGAAGGCCGGGCGGACCGTGGCGACGAAGCCCGACACCGGCACCTGCGGCACCACCACCGCAGCCGCCCATTGCCCACCCAACGCCCAATACACATGCATCAGGCCGATCGCTGCGAACACAGTCACCAGCCATTGAGCCAACACAAAGGTCATGGTTGAAATCCTTCAAAGGGATTTGAACAAACCATCGTAGTCGGATTTTTTGGCCGTGCACGACCGGTCGGCGGTGCACTGCGTTAACCGCGTTATTTCAGATCAGCCGTCACCTTGTCAGCCACATCCCTGGGCAGCCACGCCTGCCACACATCCGGATGCGCTTTCATGAACGCGACCGCCGCCTCACGAGGCGCGGTGTGCTTGTCACTCATCTCCGCCAGTGCCTTGTTCAGCGGCTCGATGGGAAAATCGACCTTGCTGAAGAACTCGGCAATTTGCGGGTTCTGCTTTTGAAACGGCGTAGACACGCCAATCGACAGCTTGGATGCCAGCGATCGGGTGGGCTTTGGATTGGGGTTATCGGCGTCGGTCAGCGTCTTCCACGCCTCGGCATCGAACGGCGGCTCTTCCAGTTGCACCAGTTTGAATTTGCCAAGCAGTGGCGTCGGCGACCAGTAATAGAACAGCACTGGTTTGCCGCGACGAATCGAAGAGCTGATCTCGGCATCCAGCGCAGCGCCGGAACCGCTGCGGAAGTTGGTGTAGTCGTCCTGCAAGCCATACGCCGTGAGCTTCTGCTTGTTGACCACTTCCGAGGTCCAGCCGATCGGGCTGTTGAGGAAACGCCCTTTGCCCGGGCTTTCCGGGTCCTTGAACACGTCCTTGTATTTCTTCAGATCAGTGACACTGCGCAGATCCGGCGCCAGCGGCTTGATGCCTTTGGCCGGGTCGCCCTTGATTACGTATTCCGGCACCCACCAGCCTTCAGTGGCACCCTTTACCGTATCGCCCAGACCGACGACCTTGCCCTCGGCTTCGGCCTTGACCCAGACCGGACTGCGCCCGGCCCACTCCTCTCCAATCACTTGGATGTCATTGTTGGCCAGCGCGGTTTCAAGGGTAATGGTGGTACCCGGCAACGTATCGGTCGGCAAGCCGTAGCCTTTCTCGACGATCACCCGCAGCACCTCGGTGATCAGGCTGCCGCTTTCCCAGTTCAGGTCGGCAAAGTGGATCGGCGCCTGTGCCGCCTGCAGCGATTGCGCTGACGTCAGCAAACCGAAGGTGGCCACGCTGGCGGCCAGTAACCGTCGAAATCCGTTCATGCATTGCACCTCGTGCTGTTCACAGCTATGGCAAGTCTGGCCTGACGGGAGCGCAAGCCTCTGAATAACTCAGTCAACTGACTTTAGCCGAGGTTCCTGCTTTTTCCGGGGTTTGCTGCGCACGGGGCTACGTTTCAGAGTTTTCCTGCAGGCTTTGCAGCTCACGCCTGACCATGCTGGCGTAAGCCGCCGGTTGCAACGCATAAATCTGCGACGCAACCCAACCAAGCCAGGCTCCTTGCAGTTCAGCCTTGCGGGCGAACAAACGCTGCGCTTCGACGCGTGCACTGTCGAGATTTTGCGAATGAAAGTCTGCGCGCTTCACTCGCTGGCCTTGAAGGTCACCAATTCGCCCTTGCGCCATTTGGCGGCCTTGGCGGTGACCGCCTTCAAGGTTTTGGTCAGGCCTTCCTGCAGTTGCTCATTGGCGGCGAACACGGTCACCACGTTATGGCCTTCCTTGAACAGGATCGCGTGACCATCGGCCGTACTGACGAAGGCGTAGTCGCCCAAGCCGTAGACCGTCAGTTTGATGTCGCGAAAACGAATGTCCATCTTGCCGCCTTCGCGGCTGGGCAGAACGGACGCAATGAAATGGTCGCCAACCTTCAGTTTGAGCCCCGGTTTGTCATCGACCACCAATGCACTTTCGGTATCGATTTCGGCGATGTAAATGCCTTCTGCGTTTTGCTCGGTGATGTAAACAAAACGTGATTGAAATTGCTTGACCAGCTTTGCACGCAAATCACCCAGCACGAACAAAGCATGCATATCGAGGTTACTGACTGCCAAAGAAACATCCCCACATTTGAAAAACCGTGC
>NZ_RAZO01000214.1:0-979 GCF_004307535.1 Pseudomonas sp. Sample_9 | reverse complement strand
CCTTCATTTGTGGTTAAAATGCCGGCCCTTTGAACGGCCGAACCGTAATCCATGACCCCTGAAGCCCTCGCCACCCTCCACGCCCAATTGCTGCCCGCACTGGCGGCGGCACCCAGCGAAACCCGCCGTTTGTTTCACGGGCGCGGACGCTGCTGGCCGGGGCTGGAGCAACTGACCGTGGACTGGTTGCAGGGTGTGGTGCTTGTGTCGCTGTTCAAGGAACCGGCGCCTGAGCAACTGCAGGATTTGCGGCATTCGCTGCTGCAACTCGCCGCCTCGGCCGAATGGCAGCAATCCGGCGCGCACACTTTGCTGATCCAGCACCGTTATCTGCCGCAAAGCACGGCCGAATGGCTGATCGGCGAGGAAATCGAGGAAATGACCATCATCGAAGGTGGCTTGCAGTACCGCGTCGACTTGGGACGCAAGCAGAACACCGGGCTGTTTCTCGACATGCGCTACGGGCGCAACTGGGTGCGCGAACAAGCGGCGGGCAAGCGCGTGTTGAACCTGTTCGCCTACACCTGCGGTTTTTCCGTAGCGGCAATCGAGGGCGGCGCCAGCCATGTGGTCAATCTCGACATGTCCCGCGCGGCCCTGAGCCGAGGTCGCGACAATCACCGTTTGAACGGCCACGACCTGAGCAAGGTCAGCTTTCTCGGCCACGACCTGTTCAAGTCCTGGGGCAAGGTGATCAACAGCGGCCCGTACGATCTGGTGATCATCGACCCGCCATCGTTTCAGAAAGGCAGCTTTTTGCTGACCAAGGACTATCAACGAGTGTTGCGCCGCTTGCCGGAACTGCTAACCGCGCAAGGCACGGTGCTGGCGTGCATGAACGACCCGTCGTTCGGCTCCGACTTTCTCATTGATGGCGTGACCCAGGAAGCGCCAAGCCTGCGCTTCGATCATCGACTGGACAACCCGCCAGAGTTTCCCGATATCGACCCAGAGAGCGGCCTGAAAGCCCTGGTCTTCC
>NZ_RAZO01000341.1:0-6432 GCF_004307535.1 Pseudomonas sp. Sample_9 | reverse complement strand
ACCGGGTTGGTGATCTGCAGGTTGAACACGTCGAGGATGATGTTGCCGTTGTCGGTCAACACGCCTTCGCGGTACACCGGGTCGCCACCAAGTTTCACCAGTTGGCGGGCGACGTGGCTGCGGGCCATCGGGATGACTTCCACCGGCAGCGGGAACTCGCCGAGCACCGGCACCAGTTTGCTGGCGTCGGCGATGCAGATGAAGGTCTTGGCGACGGCGGCGACAATCTTCTCGCGGGTCAGGGCGGCGCCGCCGCCCTTGATCAGGTTCAGGTGCGCATCGCTTTCATCGGCGCCGTCGACGTAGAACTCCAGATCGCTGACGGTGTTCAGCTCGTACACCGGAATCCCGTGGCCCTTGAGGCGCGCGGCAGTGGCTTCGGAGCTGGCAACGGCGCCATCGAACGCGCCCTTGTGCTGGGCCAGTGCATCGATGAAGCAGTTGGCGGTGGAGCCGGTGCCGACGCCGACGATGCTCTTGTCGTCGAGTTTCGGCAGGATGAAGTCGACAGCGGCCTGGGCCACGGCCTGTTTGAGTTGATCCTGGGTCATGCGGGCTCCGGAAGCGGGCAAGGGTTGGGCAGAAAGGCCGGCATTATAGGCCTCGCGGTGGTGAAGGTCATTGTCCTGTTGGCAGATCAAAAGATCGCAGCCTTCGGCAGCTCCTACACTTTGGAATGCATTCCCACTGTAGGAGCTGCCGAAGGCTGCGATCTTTTCGGCGCGATAAAACCTCTGGATCCGTGTGGTCGCCCGGGCAAAAGCCGGGTTAGACTCCTTGGCCCTGCCCAACTCGCCCAGTGATGCTTTCCGATGCTCGAACAGTACGTCAAAAAGATCCTCACCTCGCGCGTTTATGACGTTGCCGTAGAAACCCCGCTGCAGAACGCCCGCCAGCTCTCCGAGCGGCTGGGCAATGACATCTGGCTCAAGCGCGAAGACTTGCAGCCGGTGTTCTCGTTCAAGATTCGCGGCGCCTACAACAAGCTGACCCAGCTCAGCGACGAAGAGCGCGCCCGTGGCGTGGTCACCGCCTCGGCGGGCAATCATGCGCAGGGCCTGGCTCTGGCGGCGAAAGTGTTGGGCGTCAAAGCCACCATCGTCATGCCCAAGACCACCCCGGAAATCAAAGTGGAAGGCGTGCGTTCGCGCGGCGGCAAAGTGGTGCTGCACGGCGACTCGTTCCCGGAAGCGCTGGCCTACTCGCTGAAACTGGTCGATGAAAAAGGCTACGTCTACATCCACCCGTACGACGATCCGCACACCATTGCCGGGCAGGGCACCGTGGCCATGGAAATCCTTCGTCAGCACCCGCAGCCGCTGGACGCAATTTTCGTCCCGGTCGGCGGCGGTGGGTTGATCGCCGGTATCGCGGCGTACGTGAAATACCTGCGTCCGGACATCAAGGTAATTGGCGTCGAACCGGACGACTCCAATTGCCTGCAAGCAGCGATGGCGGCGGGCGAGCGCGTGGTTCTGCCGACCGTCGGCATCTTCGCCGACGGCGTGGCGGTGGCACAGATCGGCCAGTACACCTTCGAGATCTGCAAGGATTACGTCGATGAAGTGATAACGGTCAGCACCGACGAGATCTGCGCGGCAATCAAGGATATCTACGACGATACCCGCTCGATCACCGAGCCTGCCGGCGCGCTGGGCGTGGCCGGGATCAAGAAGTATGTTGAGCAGCGTGGCGTCAGCGGCCAGACTTTCGTCGCCATCGACTCCGGTGCCAACGTCAACTTCGACCGCCTGCGCCACGTCGCCGAGCGCGCCGAGCTGGGCGAGGGTCGCGAAGCGATCATCGCCGTGACCATTCCGGAAAAGGCCGGCAGCTTCAAGGCGTTCTGCGAAGCCATCGGCAAGCGCCAGATCACTGAATTCAATTACCGCTACAACACCGGCAGCGAAGCGCACATCTTCGTCGGCGTGCAGACCCACCCGGACAACGACCCGCGCAGCGCCTTGCTGGCAAGCCTGACCGAGCAGGGTTTCCCGGTCATCGACCTGACCGACAACGAACTGGCCAAGCTGCACATCCGCCACATGGTCGGCGGCCGCGCGGCGCAGGTGGTCGATGAAGTGGTGCTGCGCTTCGAATTCCCGGAGCGTCCGGGAGCCTTGTTCAACTTCCTCAACAAGCTCGGCGGGCGCTGGAATATCTCGATGTTCCACTACCGCAACCACGGCGCAGCGGACGGCCGCGTGGTCGCTGGCCTGCAAGTGCCCCATGACGAACGTCATCTGGTGCCGGCGGCACTTGCGGAAATCGGCTACCCGTATTGGGATGAAAGCGACAACCCGGCCTATCAGCTGTTTCTTGGCTGAGCGGCTACGCTGATGGGCATGGATCTACGAAAGAGAACGACATGGAAACCCTGACCACCCTGAAAGTCCTCCACGTTGCGGCGACCGTGGTCATCCTCGTGAGCGGGCTGGGGCTCGCCGCCCTGACCTGGCGTAATCGCAGCGAAGGCCCGGCCAGTACGATGCGCCGTCCGTGGCTGTTCATCTGGTGTCTGATGCTTATCGGCATGCTCAGCATGCCTTTCACCGGCTGGTGGCTGGTGCACCTGGTTGGCTGGCCATTGGGGCAATTGTGGATTCTGGGGTCCAGCGTGATCTATGCCGTGGCCACGTTCAGTGCGGTCTGGCTGCTGGTCCGGCTGGATCGGCTGTGGACCAGCGGGGTGGGCAATCGCAAGTTCAATCTGGCCCTGGCGATTGTCAGCGGCGTCGGGTTTGTCGCCATAGCGGCGTTGATGGGGGGCAAGCCGGTTTAAGGCTGGAGACCGAGTCGATCCCATTCGCGAGCAAGCTCGCTCCCACAGGAGATTTGTCAATGACACCGATCCCATGTGGGAGCGAGCCTGCTCGCGAAGGCGATATCAGTCGCGCAACGAAATCACCGGCCAGCCACGCTTCTCGGCTTCGGCCCGCAGATTCGGATCAGGATCCACCGCCACCGGATTCGCTACCTGTTCCAGCAACGGCAGATCATTCATCGAATCGCTATAGAAATAGCTGTCCTCAAGCGAATGCCCGGTCTCTTCCAGCCAACGATTCAGGCGCGTGACCTTGCCTTCACGGAAACACGGAATGTCGGTGCTGCGCCCGCTGTAGCGGCCGTCGATCATTTCGCATTCGGTGGCAATCAGGGTTTCCACGCCCAGGCGCACAGCGATCGGCGCGGTGACGAAACGGTTGGTGGCGGTGATGATCACCAGTTTGTCGCCGGCATCGCGGTGTTTTTTCAGCAGCTCCAGTGCCTTGGGCAGCACGATCGGCTCAATGCAGTCGCGCATGTAATCGCTGTGCCAGGCGTCGAGCACGGCCATTTCGGTGCGGCCGAGAATTTCCAGGCAGAAGTTCAGGTAGGCGGCGTTGTCGAGCTTGCCGGCCAGGTAATCCTGATAGAACTCGTCGTTGCGCGCCTTGTAGGCGATCGGGTCGAGGAAGCCGCGCTCGCACAGATAATCGCCCCAGGCGTGATCGCTGTCGCCGCCCAGAAGGGTGTTGTCCAAATCGAATAAAGCCAGGCGCATTGCAGTTACCCGCTGAAAAGTCAGTAAAAAGGCGACAAGAATACGGTCTTTTCACAAGAGTGCACATAAGGTAGGAACCTTCGTTGCCGCCTCATCAAGCTTTGTGGAACAATGCGGCGACATGCGTTTGCGAGGTTGTTGCCGTGATCGACCCCGATGGTTTCCGCCCCAATGTCGGGATCATTCTGACGAATGACGCCGGCCAGGTGCTATGGGCTCGCCGTATCAATCAGGACGCCTGGCAGTTTCCGCAAGGGGGGATCAACCCCGAGGAGACGCCGGAAGACGCCTTGTACCGCGAGCTGAACGAAGAAGTTGGCCTGGAACGTGAAGATGTTGAAATACTGGCCTGTACCCGGGGCTGGTTGCGCTATCGTTTGCCGCAACGCCTGGTGCGTACCCACAGCCAACCGCTGTGCATCGGCCAGAAACAGAAATGGTTTCTCCTGCGCCTGATCTCCAACGAGCAGCGGGTGCGGATGGATCTGACCGGTAAACCGGAGTTCGATGGCTGGCGCTGGGTCAGCTATTGGTATCCGTTGGGCCAGGTGGTGACATTCAAGCGCGAGGTGTATCGACGCGCTCTCAAAGAGCTTGCCCCGCGCCTTTTAGCGCGCGACTGACGACGGAGTTCGACCCCGAGCCATGCTCAATACGCTGCGCAAGATCGTCCAGGAAGTTAACTCCGCCAAGGATCTCAAGGCGGCGTTGGGGATTATTGTGTTGCGCGTCAAAGAGGCCATGGGCAGCCAGGTCTGCTCGGTCTACCTGCTTGACCCGGAAACCAATCGCTTCGTCCTGATGGCCACCGAGGGCTTGAACAAGCGCTCGATCGGCAAGGTCAGCATGGCCCCCAACGAGGGTCTGGTCGGTCTGGTCGGCACGCGTGAAGAACCCCTGAACCTGGAAAACGCTTCGGTTCACCCGCGCTATCGCTACTTCGCCGAAACCGGTGAAGAGCGTTACGCCTCGTTCCTCGGTGCACCGATCATCCACCACCGCCGCGTCGTCGGCGTGTTGGTCATCCAGCAGAAAGAACGCCGCCAGTTCGACGAAGGTGAAGAAGCCTTCCTCGTGACCATGAGCGCGCAGCTCGCCGGCGTAATCGCCCACGCCGAGGCCACCGGTTCGATCCGTGGTCTGGGCCGGCAGGGCAAGGGCATTCAGGAAGCCAAGTTCGTCGGCGTGCCGGGTTCGCCGGGTGCTGCCGTCGGTACCGCCGTGGTCATGCTGCCGCCGGCGGACCTGGACGTGGTGCCGGACAAGACCATCACCGACATCAACGCTGAGCTGGCGCTGTTCAAGACCGCCATCGAAGGCGTGCGCGCCGACATGCGCGCCTTGTCCGCCAAACTCGCGACCCAGCTGCGCCCGGAAGAGCGCGCGCTGTTCGACGTCTACCTGATGATGCTCGACGATGCCTCGCTGGGCAGCGAAATCACCACCGTGATCAAGACGGGGCAGTGGGCTCAGGGCGCGCTGCGTCAGGTGGTCACTGAGCACGTCAACCGTTTCGAACTGATGGACGACGCCTACCTGCGCGAGCGCGCTTCGGACGTCAAAGACCTTGGCCGCCGCCTGCTCGCCTATCTGCAGGAAGAGCGTCAGCAGAACCTGGTCTACCCGGAAAAAACCATTCTGGTCAGCGAAGAGCTGACGCCGGCGATGCTCGGCGAGGTGCCGGAAGGCACGCTGGTCGGTCTGGTCTCGGTACTCGGTTCGGGTAACTCCCACGTCGCGATTCTGGCCCGGGCCATGGGCATTCCGACGGTGATGGGTCTGGTCGATCTGCCGTACGCCAAGGTCGACGGCATCGAAATGATCGTCGACGGCACCCGTGGCGAGGTCTACACCAACCCCAGCGAAGTGCTGCGCAAGCAGTTCGCCGAAGTCGTCGAAGAAGAGAAACAACTGGCGCTGGGCCTCGACACCCTGCGCGACCTGCCGTGCGTGACCCTCGATGGCCACCGCATGCCGCTGTGGGTCAATACCGGCCTGCTCGCCGATGTGGCGCGGGCGCAGAAGCGTGGCGCCGAAGGGGTTGGTCTGTACCGCACCGAAGTGCCGTTCATGATCAATCAGCGCTTCCCGAGCGAGAAGGAACAGCTGGCGATCTACCGCGAACAGCTCGCCGCGTTCCACCCGCAACCGGTGACCATGCGCAGCCTCGACATCGGCGGTGACAAGTCGCTGTCGTACTTCCCGATCAAGGAAGACAACCCGTTCCTCGGCTGGCGCGGTATCCGCGTCACCCTCGACCACCCGGAAATCTTCCTCGTGCAGACCCGCGCGATGCTCAAGGCCAGCGAAGGCTTGAACAACCTGCGGATTCTGCTGCCGATGATCTCCGGCACTCACGAACTCGAAGAGGCCCTGCACCTGATCCACCGTGCTTGGGGCGAAGTGCGCGACGAAGGCACCGACGTGCCGATGCCGCCGATCGGCGTGATGATCGAAATCCCGGCAGCGGTGTACCAGACCAAGGAACTGGCGCGGATGGTCGACTTCCTCTCCGTCGGCTCCAACGACCTGACCCAGTACCTGCTGGCGGTCGACCGCAACAACCCGCGCGTCGCCGACCTTTACGACTATTTGCACCCTGCGGTGCTGCAAGCCCTGCAAACCGTGGTCACTGACGCCCACGCCGAAGGCAAACCGGTGAGCATCTGCGGTGAAATGGCCGGTGATCCGGCGGCGGCGGTGCTGTTGATGGCGATGGGCTTCGACAGCCTGTCGATGAACGCCACCAACCTGCCGAAGGTGAAGTGGATGTTGCGCCAAGTGAACCTGAGCAAGGCGCAGGAGATGCTGGCGGAACTGATGAAGATCGATAACCCGCAGGTTATCCACAGCTCGCTGCAACTGGCGCTGAAGAATCTCGGGTTGGC
>NZ_RAZO01000074.1:0-6540 GCF_004307535.1 Pseudomonas sp. Sample_9 | reverse complement strand
TATCACAGCAATCCGAACGCGGTGAACGGCCCGGGCGCGGTGGATGTATTCACCTACACCGTGCGCGATTCCGACGGCGATGAAAGCACCACCACCATCACCATCGATGTGCATGACAGCTGCCTGGTCGCCGTCAGCGACACCGACGTCACCGTCTATGAAAAAGCCCTCGACCTGAGCAAGGATGGCACTGACCTGGCCCCCGGCACAGTCACCGGCAGCGATCCGGGCAATACCGGCGAAACCGCCAGCGGCACGCTGGTCGGTTCGGTCAGTGGCGGCAGCGGCGCGATCACTTACACCCTGGTCGGCAACGCCACCGGCAGCTACGGACAACTGCAGCTCAACGCCGACGGCACCTACACCTACACGCTGACGTCGGCAGCGAAAACCGCGCCGAGCGCCAACGACGGGCCGAACACCCTGAGCGAAACGTTCACCTACAAAGCCACCGATGCACTGGGCAACAGCACCACCAGCACCCTCGTGGTGAACATCGTCGACGACGTGCCGAAAGCCGTTGCCTCGGATCGCTCGGTTACCGCAGTGGAGATCGATTCGAACATCCTCATCGTCCTCGACATCTCCGGCAGCATGGCCGATCCCTCTGGGGTGCCGGGCCTGTCGCGGCTGGCACTGGCCAAGCAGGCCATTGGCGCCTTGCTCGACAAGTACGATGATCTGGGCGATGTGAAAGTGCAGTTGGTGACGTTCAGCAGCAATGCCGCCGACCGCACCACGGTGTGGGTCGATGTCGCTACTGCCAAGACATTGCTCGCCGGCCTCAACGCCGGCGGCGGCACCAACTACGATGCCGCCGTGGCGGTGATGCAGACCGCGTTCAACACCTCCGGCAAACTCACCGGGGCACAGAACGTCGGCTACTTCTTCTCCGACGGCAAGCCCAACGAGGGCGACATCGGCACGGCTGACGAGGCCGCTCTGAAAAACTTCCTTGATGCCAACAACATCAAGAACTACGCGATCGGCCTGGGTGACGGCGTGAGCAATGCCTACCTCGATCCGCTGGCCTACGATGGCATCAGCCACACCAACACCAACGCCGTGGTGGTCACCGATCTCAACCAGCTCAACTCGGTGCTGTCCGGCACTGTTCAAGGCGCGCCGGTCACCGGTTCGCTGCTGGGTGACGGTGGTTCGTTCGGCGCTGATGGCGGTTTTATCAAGTCGATCATGGTCGACGGCACCACCTACACCTACGATCCGAAAGCCCTCAGCGGCCAGGGTTCGTTGACCGCGAGCGGCGGCGCCAACCACGGCACCTTCAATACCGCCAACAACTCCGTAAGCATCGCCACCAACAACAGCGGCACGCTGGTGGTCAATCTCGACACTGGTGAATACAGCTACACCTCGCAGAAAACCACCGCAGTGGTGATCACCGAAAACATCGGCTTCACCGTGAGCGACAACGACGGCGATCTGGCCAGCTCAACGTTGACCGTGAAAGTGATTCCCAACGCGCCGCCAGTAGCGATGGACGATCACGTCATCACCAACGTGCTGTCGGGCAACATCGTGGTGCCAGGTGAGCTGTTGCTGGCCAACGACACCGATCCGAACGGCGACAGCCTCAGCGCCACGCCAACCAGTTTCAACACCGGATGGGTGTCGAAAGCGGCGGACTTCACCGGCAGCGGCCTGATCGGCTTCACTAACCAGAGCAACAGCGCGGCCAACCAGAACCTGGCCAACGTGCGCAGCGCCTTCAGCGCCAATGCTGCGACCATGACTGCCGTGCTGGTGGTCAGCGGTTATCTCGGCATGGTGAGCAACAGCAATGCCAACGATGAAGACCGCATTACCGTGAACCTGCGCCAGGGCGAAACCCTCAACCTCGATCACAATCTGGACGCCGGTCGGATCAGCATGGAGTACTCGCTCAACGGCGGCGCCTACACCGCGCTGGCGGACGGGCAAACGCTTACCGCCTCGGCGGATGGCGTCTACCAGATCCACATCACCAATATTGGTAATAGCGGCGGCAACCCCAACGCCGCGGAAAACTACCAACTGACCATGACCCTCAACTACGCCGGGGCCCATGACATCACACCGGACTACCACGGCACTTACACCGCCAACGACAACCACGGCGGCAGCGACACGGCCAACGTCAGCATCAGCTATCAGGACGGCCACACCCTGACCGGCACCGCTGACGACGATGTGCTGGTGGCAGGCAGCGGCAACAACGTGATCAACGCCGGCGAAGGCAACGACGTGCTCACCGCAGGCTCCGGCAACAACGAAATGCACGGCGACGGCGGCAACGACTTGCTCTACAGCGGTGCCGGCAATGACCTGCTCGACGGCGGCACTGGCAGCGACACCGCCAGCTACGTCCACGCCACGGCCGCCGTCACCGTCAACCTCGGCCTGCTCGGTGCGCAAAACACCCTCGGCGCCGGCACCGACACGTTGATCGGTATCGAAAACCTGATCGGCTCGAACTTCAACGACAGCCTCATCGGCGACGGCAACAACAACGTGATCAACGGTGGCCTCGGCAACGACTTCCTCAATGGCGGCGCTGGCGATGACTTGCTGATCGGTGGCATGGGCAACAACACGATGACCGGCGGGGCAGGGGCCGACACCTTCCAGTGGCTCAAGGGCAACAGCGGCCACGACCTGATCACCGACTTCACCCCCGGCACCGACAAACTCGACCTGTCGCAACTGCTGCAAGGCGAAAACACCAGCACCGCGTCGCTCGATGACTACCTGCACTTCACCGTCAGCGGCAGCGGCGCCTCGGTGATGACCAGCATCGACGTCAGCGCCATGGCCGGCGCCACGCCGAACCAGACCATCGACCTCGCCGGCGTCAACCTCGCCAGCCACTACGGCGTGACACCCGGCGCAGGCGGCATGGTGGCTGGGGGGCATGACACGGCGACGATCATCAGCGGGATGCTTAATGATCATTCGCTGAAGGTGGATACGGTTTGACCTGAGATCTGAAACGACAAAACCCGCCGCCCCGGTTGTTTCGGGGTCGGCGGGTTTGTGTGTCTGGGCAGATGTGAGATCGTTCCCGCGCTCTGCGTGGGAATGCAGCCCGAGACGCTTTCCCCCATCCACAGCTGGACAGCGGAGCGTCCCTTGAGGCATTCCCACGCAGAGCATAGGAACGATCATCGTGAGGCTTGCTGCTGCGGCAACTCCAGATTATCCAGCACCCGATTGGGCGGATGCTGGCGTAGCTGTAGGCCAAAGCGCAAGGATATGTAGCCTGAGAGGTGTATCTGCGAGTGTCTTTTAAACAGTTGGTGAATTCGAAAGGGTGTGTCGAATGGCGGTAGAGAATGGCAGGTGTTCAGTATTCTGGATTTCGTCCTGAAGGAATGTCGCCACGTCGTCTGGCGAAAGATCTCCGGCCAGATCCATCAGATCCTGGGCAGTTTTCAGGTGGGGGCGGATAGCCTCGCGTCTCATCGCCCGCAAGGCTCCGTTTTGCGCATCCAGATTGTATATTCGCAGCGTCTCGACGGCGCGAATTCGCGATTGATCATTCAGATTGGCAAGTGGGCTGATCGTGCCGTCACTGACAAAAAGCAGAAAATCGTCCGGATCATCTTCGTCAGGTTTGAGCAGGTTGCGGTGATCGTAGGGAGGGCAATTGTCCTTGAATTTCCCGCAGGCTTCTTCGCGACAACATGAGTGGAAGAGATTGGTCCACTCGAAAGTACCTTGTGGGTATCCGTGTCTTTGTCGGAAGTGCTCGATATGCGAATTGCCCGGTGTGCTGATATCTGCTTCGCAGTATGCGCAACGTGTGTCTTGCATCGATTGAAGGCACTGCCGGATCTGCTCTTTATCCGTGTGCATCATATCAGCCCATCTATCTGATCCATGCTGATAGTTCGCTAGACAGGTTGGAGCCGTACCTCGAATCAACTTCCGCATGCTTGAGATTTCCTTATTTTTGCGTCAGTTGTTTGCGCTTGAATTTTTCAAGTCGAATCAACCGATTACAATCAAGCATGTCAGGGTGTTCAGCGCCGAAATGCATATCCAGGAACTCGCGCAGCAACAAGCCTTGTTGCGATTCATGATGATCTTGCTGAATCAACGCTTTGTAGTCACTCAATTTGCGCGAAGGCTCATTGTCCGGGGTAGGGTCAATGCCCATCACGTAGGCCAGGACCTGAGAGCTGGCGACCCCCTGCGTTTGTTGTTCGACGTTGCTGATTCTGACTTGCTGCGATTTATCGTCAGTTACCGTGTGCAGGATACGAATGCATTTAGCCTCAACGGATGAAATCACCTGCGGACTATGCGTAGTCACAACGAACTGAATGTTCGCAAATGCGCCAAGCAAATCAGGTACGACTGTTTGCTGCCACTCTGGGTGAAGGTGCATATCGATCTCGTCGATCAACACTACACCAGTGCATTCGCGCGGCGCGGTAATGCCAAGGTGAGGGTTCAGCTTGATGCAGCGATAGGCGATATCCGCCGCCAGGGCAACAATATTGCGGATACCGTCGCTAAGTTGGCTGACTTTCAGCGTCCCGTGGACTGGATGCTCCAGTACCAGATCCGCGAACTCACTGCTGTAAGCCAGATTTCGCCATCCGGTTCGGGATTCAAGCATTGAGTTGACTGCGGCCTGGATGGCTTTGACCGGATTCAAGAACTCATCTTTGACTTCAGAACTGCTTCGTCCGCGTTCCAGGCTGCGAATCTGCTCTTCACGATAGCTGCGAAAGATTCGCGTATACCATTTGCTGAACTGTTTGTAATTGGATGCCGGATCAAGACTGTCTCGGTAACCATAGGTCCTCGAGAACTCAGCGTTATCGATTGCCTCTGACCCCGGAGTGTTATCCCTCCAGAGACGACTCGTACCGTAGTAAGCGAGTACGGGTAGTTCGATCGTTTCGGTAACGTCATTCAAAGCGTTAGCAAATATGCGCCGCTGCAGGTTTCTGGCGCTGTTTTCCAGAGCCCTTGCGCCTTTGTCGCTACGGGTTTTAGTCCCTTTGCGGATACTGATGCGACTGCGCGACCAATAACTTTCGGCACCCTTGAAGTCAGCATGCGCCGTCAAACGAGCGGGAAGAGAGGGCTCCATCTGATGCGCATCGACCGGACGTAAGAAGACGTCGTCAGACTGGATACCCGTCAGAGGCGCGTTGCCCAAATCAAAACCGCGTACAAACGGCCACAACGCAATCTTGATGGCATCCAGCAAACTCGTCTTGCCCTGACCGTTACGTGCGACCAGCAATGTCAGCTGTTTATCCAGTTCGAGTGTCAGCGCGGGGAAGCAGCGATAGTTTTCCAGTTCGAGCCTGATCAGTTTCAAAGACGTTCCTCCATGTGGACCGATGTCAGGCTACGGCAGGGGCAGTATTTGCGTCGGCCAACGTGGCGCAAATTCTACTGTTATTGAATTCAGGTGAATACCTGCTCACTGCTAACGGCATGTGTCAGGATTTGCGCAACGTCTTCTGCCGCAAAATATAGACCGTCACCAGCACGGCACTGGTCAGCATGAACCCTCGCGCCCAAACCAGCGGCACCAGATAGCACGAGAACAGGATGCTCGCCCACATCAGCCCGATCGCGTAGACCTTGCCTTTGAGCGGGATGCCGTTGCCTTCGAGGTAGTCGCGAATCCATGGCCCCAGCCGTGGGTGTTCGACCAGCCAGCGATAGAAGCGTGGTGAGCTGCGCGCGAAGCAGGCTGCGGCGAGCAGGAGGAAGGGGGTGGTGGGCAGGACCGGCAGGAAGATGCCGATCACCCCCAATGCCACGCTGAGCCAGCCGATGGCCAGCAGGACGTAGCGCAACATCAGGGGGCGGTTGCCTATGGGGTTGTCCATAGGCCGGGTCTTAGTGGTGACGAGGCTTGAGGATCGCCGGTTTTTCGTCGGGGGCCTGGCACAGCAGGTACAGCGCGGTCAGGGCTTCCGGGATCTGCACGATCATGTCGTCCATCAGATTGGCGTCCTTGGCGATGTCTTCGAACTCAGGCTGTTCGTCGAACAGGCCGGAGCCGACCATGATCGGCAGGAGCATTTCGCTGACTTCTTCTTCGGCGGTTTCAAACCAGGCCGCTTCGCGCA
Source organism: Pseudomonas sp. Sample_9 (assembly GCF_004307535.1). Classification (NCBI taxonomy): domain Bacteria; kingdom Pseudomonadati; phylum Pseudomonadota; class Gammaproteobacteria; order Pseudomonadales; family Pseudomonadaceae; genus Pseudomonas; species Pseudomonas sp. Sample_9. The sequence goes on along the minus strand of NZ_RAZO01000074.1, from coordinate 439 downwards.
GGAATACGCCTTCCATGAAGCCGATGCACCAGCCACGCAGTTCGGAGTCGTCCGGCTCTTCGCCCAGATCCAGTTCGCACGGCAATTCGAATTCTTCATCCGAGGCCAGTTGGCGAGCGATGTGCGCTTTGAGGCCGATCAGTGTGGCTTCGATTTCGGCACGCTGGGCTTCGTCGGTGTAATGCGGCTCTTCGGCGAACAGCGCGTCGATCCACTCGCGCTCCGGAACGTCTTCGGAGCAGATCGACAGCGCGGTCAGGTAACCGTGGGCGGCGACGTAATCCAGCGCCTCGTCGTGCAGCTCGTCGGCGTCGAGGAAGACTTGCAGGCGGGTCAGTTGCTCAGCGAAGGACATTACGGGGCTACCTTGGGGAATAAACAATGCGGGAATTCTAGGCCTTCTTGCGCGCTCTAGCCAGCCGCTTGGCAGATTTGCCCG
>NZ_RAZO01000072.1:0-987 GCF_004307535.1 Pseudomonas sp. Sample_9 | reverse complement strand
TGGCTGCTGCTCGCGCCAAAAGTCTGGCCCCATATGGGTCAATGGCTTAGAGAGCTTTTACGCCATCTCGCCCCGGACAAGTCAAAAAAGCTGCCATTTGCGCCGTTCGTGTGGGTAGGTGTAGTGCTTTCGCTGTACTGGGTTGCCTGATCGCGGGGTGCCACTAGTCCTATGTACATAGTAGGAAAGTGGGTCTACTTTCAACGCAGGTGAATACGCCACCAAAGTGCAGGAATCGTCAGCGTTGACCGAGCAAATGGAGTGGTTCGTGAACAAGCCTAATTCGGTAAAAATCCTCGTGGTCGATGATCAGCCGCTGATCGTCGAAGAACTCTGTGAGTTTCTTGAGAGCAGTGGCTACCGTTGCGTGCCGTGCGACTCGAGTCTTGAAGCCATCGAGCTGTTCAGGGCGGACCCGGACATCGGTCTGGTGCTGAGTGATTTGCACATGCCGGACATGGATGGCATCGAGTTGATCCAGGCGTTGCAGCGGCTGGCCGGCAAGCAGCGGGTGTTCGAAGCGATCATGCTCACCGGGCGCGCCGACAAGCAGGATGTGATCAAGGCGTTGCGTGCGGGGATTGCCGATTACTATCAGAAGCCGATCGATCTGGCAGAGTTGCTTGAGGGTGTGCAGCGCCAGGAACTGGCTTTGCAGGAACGGCAGAAGAATCTGCATCTGGGGCATTTGAATCAGAAGTTGCAGTTTTTGTCCGAGTCGATCGATGACCTTTATCAGGATCTGGACAAAGTGCGGCGCTCGCCCGTGCCGGTGGTGAGTGATGGTGAGCCTGAGTCCGTGGAGATGCCGGCGGTGTTCAGTCAATTGTCGCCCCGGCAGTTGGATGTGGCGCGGTTGGTGGGCAAGGGGCAGACCAATTATCAGATTGCCTGTGAGTTGGGGATTACCGAGAACACGGTGAAGTTGTATGTGTCGCAGGTGTTGCGGTTGACGCATATGCATAATCGGACGCAGTTGGCTTTGGC
>NZ_RAZO01000388.1:0-989 GCF_004307535.1 Pseudomonas sp. Sample_9 | reverse complement strand
TTTGCGTCAGACCCCGGAAATCAATCGATTCACGAATCAATTGTGGGAGCGAGCCTGCTCGCGAAGGCGCCAGACCAGGCAAATCATATCTGCATGCCACCCCCGCGACACCCTCACAACTTCGGCACGTCCCCGGTCGCCTCGGCAATCGTCGCCAACGTTTCCTCCATGCTGGCGATGTCTTCTTGCAGCTTTTGAAACACCAGATCCAGCGACTCCGGGGCGTCCACGGTCTGATGGCCACGCAGCGACTCGACGCTGGCGCTCTCCACGTGCTGGAGAATGTCCACACTTTCTCGCAGTGCCAACAGCTGATCGAAGATCGCGGCAATCTGCGCCTGGCTGCGGGTGCTCATCATTTCCACCCAAGCCTGGCAATGATTTCACGGCGATACGGCGTGTCGATCTGCGCCGGCACCTGTTCGATATAGTCGCGCGCTTGTTCGTGCGCCGCGCCGCTCAACCCGGCCAGATAAGAAACTGCGTCGTCGACATTCGGCACCAGGCCTTCAATGTTCTTGAATCTGCCGGGCAGCGCCGTCCAGATCACCGCATCGAGTTGCCGAGGAATTGCCCATTCAGCAAGCACGCCCATCGCCGAGGGACCGAGGGTGAAGCTGCCGATGCCATCCTCCCTGCCCTCCGGCACGCCTTCTCGGATACGCAGGAGCTCACGGGCCTGATCGAGATCGGTCACGTCGAGGACCGACCACAGCACTTTGCACGGCGGCGCGTTCGCGCTTATGGCTGTAGTCAACTCGCCAGTGTCACTGACGCGAACGAAGTCGATCGGTACCTGCGGCCCGTCGGCAAACCACTCGCTCGCCAGCGGCAAGCCGTCCGGTTTCCAGATCAGTGAGCCCCATCCCAGACATGCAATGACCATAAATCAGACCCTTCTGAAGAAACGATGAACACAGAAAAGAACAGCCTGCTCAGCCTTTGGTTTTTCGCGGGTCGGCTGCGCGCGGAAAGGTGCGTTCTTCCTG
>NZ_RAZO01000111.1:0-6657 GCF_004307535.1 Pseudomonas sp. Sample_9 | reverse complement strand
ACGCGCAGACCCGGCACGCCATGCACGCGCAATTGCGCATCGACCACTGCGTCACCGTCGTTGCCCATGCGACAGGTGCCGACCGGATGGAAAATCGTCGTGCCGATTTTCGCCGCCGCTTCATGCAATTGTTCTTCGCTTTGCAGGCTGTCGCCGGGCAAGTATTCGACCGGTTTGAACGCTTGCAGGGCAGGGGCGCTGACGATGCGCCGGGTCAGGCGAATTGCATCGGCGGCGACGCGCAGATCTTCTGGATGGCTGAGGTAATTGGGCTGGATCAGCGGCGCCGCTTGCGGATCGGCGGAGCGGATCTCGATGCGCCCACGGCTCTGCGGGCGCAAGTCGCACACCGAGGCGGTGAACGCCGGGAAGCTGTGCAACGGCTCGCCAAAACGCTCCAGGGATAACGGCTGCACGTGATATTGCAGGTTCGCCGAGGTTTGCTCGGGACCGGAGCGGGCAAACGCGCCCAACTGACTCGGCGCCATCGACAACGGCCCGCTGCGGTCGTACAGATAACGCAGGCCCATGCCCATCTTGCCCCACACGCTGCCGGCGATCTGGTTCAGGGTGCGGGCGTTTTCCAGCTTGTAGATCAGCCGCAGTTGCAGGTGATCCTGCAGGTTGCCGCCGACGCCCGGCAGCTCATGAATCACGCCTATCCCTAAGCGTTCGAGCAGCGGCCGCGGACCGATCCCGGAGCGCTGCAGAATGCTCGGCGAGCCGACTGAGCCGGCGCACAGGACAATCTCCTTGCGCGCCTTGAACTGTCTGGTCTGGCCTTCATGCTGCGCGCTGACTTTCGCCGCGCGGCCATCCTCCAGCAACACACGATCAACCTCGACGCCGGTCAGCACGGTCAGGTTCGCCCGGCTGCGCAGCGGTTTCAAAAAGGCCTTGGCCGCGTTCCAGCGCACCCCGGCTTTCTGGTTGACCTGAAAGTAGCCGCAGCCCTCGTTGTCGCCCTGGTTGAAGTCATTGATGCTGGCGATGCCGCTTTGCTCGGCAGCGCTGCGAAAGGCATCCAGAATCGGCCACGACAGGCGCTGCTGCTCGACCCGCCATTCACCCTGATCGCCATGAAATTCAGCGCCGCCGGCAAAGTGGTTTTCGCTCTGTTTGAACAGCGGCAGCACGTCTTTCCAGGCCCAGCCCGGATTGCCCACCGCCGCCCAGCCGTCATAGTCGCCGGCCTGGCCGCGCATGTAGATCATGCCGTTGATCGACGAACAGCCGCCCAGCACCTTGCCGCGCGGATAACTCAGCGCGCGGCCATTGAGGCCGGGTTGTTGTTCGGTTTTGAAGCACCAGTCGGTGCGCGGGTTACCGATGCAGAACAGGTAACCCACAGGAATGTGAATCCAGGCGTAGTTGTCGCGTCCGCCGGCTTCGAGCAGCAACACCCGTTGCTGTGGATCCGCTGAGAGCCGGTTGGCCAGCAAGCAACCGGCGGGGCCGGCGCCGACCACGATGTAGTCGAATTCATCCAGGGACGTCTGCATGCCCTGACCTCGCTTTTTGTTTTTATTGTCGGACACTCTAGTTGTTAGCTTTCGTTAAAAGAATGTTAGTTTTTGCGCAGCCGCTGTGCGTTTTCAAACAGCCCGAAGTGACGATAGCTGACAAGGACCTGCCATGTTCGACTGGAACGACCTGCGCTTTTTTCTCGAGCTGCAACGCAGCGGCCGCCTGCTCACCGCCGCGCGCCGGCTCAATACAACCCATGCGACAGTGGCGCGGCATATTGAATCGATCGAAAAAAGTCTCGGCACTGCGCTGTTCGTCCAGCACGCCCAGGGCTATGAAATGACCCCGGCGGGGGAGGCACTGCTCAAGCACGCCGAAGCGATGGAAAACGTCGCGTTGCTGGCGCAGGAAGAAATCACCCAGTCCACCGCGCCGCTGGGCAAGATCCGCGTCGGCGTCACCGAAGGCCTCGGCATCAAGTTCCTCGCCAGCCGCATGATCGGTCTGTTCGAGCGCTACCCCGGGCTGGAAGTGGAACTGGTCGCCGTGCCGCGCTTCGTCAGCATCCTCAATCGCGAAGCGGAAATCAGCATCCACCTCGAACGGCCATCCGCCGACATGCTGGTGACGCGCAAGCTCACTGACTATCGACTCGCGTTGTACGCCAGCCAAACCTACCTCGACAAAGCACCACCGCTGCAAAGCCGCGATGACCTGGGCCGACATGCGTGGATCGGTTACGTTGACGACCTGCTGTTCAGTCAGGAACTGATGTTCCTCAACAGCTTCTGCCGCAGCCCGCGCGTGGTGTTTCACAGCACCAGCGTCATCGCCCAGCAGGAAGCCGCTCGATCAGGATTGGGCATCGCTGTGCTGCCGTGTTACATGGCCGCGTCCGACCCGAATCTGGTGGCGCTGTTGCCGGATGAAAGCATCGAGCGCAGCTACTGGATCAGCACACGCAGGGAGCTGCATAAATCGGTGCGGTTGCGGGTGGTCTGGGATTATGTGGTGGGGTTGTGTGAGGCAGAGCAGGGTCTATTGCGCGGCTAACCTGATGCATTCCGTCCCCCCTGTGGGAGCGAGCCTGCTCGCGAAGGCAATCTTTCAGCAACATCGATGCTGACTGACACACCCCTTTCGCGAGCAGGCTCGCTCCCACAGGGGTATTCATCCTGGCTGCTTTCGCGGGTTGATAAATATATGGATATCCGTATATCCGTTTTCCCGCATATGGCGAGCCGATCACCATGATCACCCCCACCGAAGTCTTCAAAAGCCTCGCCGACGAAACCCGCGTCCGCGCCATCTTGCTCATCGCTGGGCAAGGTGAGCTCTGCGTTTGCGAGCTGATGTGTGCGCTCGATGACGGCCAGCCGAAAATCAGCCGCCATCTCGCGCAGCTGCGCAGTAATGGTTTGCTGCTCGACCGCCGTCAGGGCCAGTGGGTGTATTACCGGCTGAACCCGGAGCTGCCGGCATGGATCGGCGAAATCCTCCAGGTGACCGCGAAGGCCAATACCGATTGGCTCAAGGACAACGCCGCGCGCCTGCAAAACATGGATGGCCGTCCCGTGCGTGAACGCGCCTGCTGCTGAATCTTCCACTTTCTACGGAGCGCCCAGATGCGAGTCCTGTTCATGTGCACGGCCAACAGCTGCCGCAGCATTCTTTCCGAAGGCATGTTCAATCACCTGGCCCCCGCTGGTTTCCAAGCGGTGAGTGCCGGCAGTTTTCCCAAAGGCCAGGTGTTGCCGCGCAGCCTGTCGACGTTGCAAAAGCACGGCATCGCCATCGACGGGTTGCACAGCAAAGGCAACGATGCCTTCGCAAACAACCCGCCGGATCGTCATCACTGTCTGCGACAAAGCCGCCGGCGAAACCTGTCCGGTGTATTTCGGTCCCGCACTGAAAACGCATTGGGGACTGGAAGATCCGTCCGAAGTGCAGGGCGACGAAGCGGCAATCGACGCGGCATTCCACGCCACCCTGATGCGCATCGGTCAACGCTGTCAGGCCTTCCTCGATCTGCCTTTTCACTCGCTCAGCCGCGAGCAACTGAAAGCCGAACTCGATCGCATCGGCACGCTGTAAGGAGGCTACATGACAAATCATTTGCCCAACCTCGACGCAAGTCTGATCGACGCTGTTAAGCCATCGAATGTCGGCGAACACAAACCGCGCATCCTTCTTCTCTACGGCTCGACCCGTGAGCGCTCCTTCAGCCGCTTGCTGGTCGAGGAGGCCGCACGCCTGCTTGAACACTTCGGCGCCGAAACGCGCATCTTCAATCCGTCCGGCCTGCCACTGCCCGATGACGTTCCCGTCGACCATCCCAAGGTCCAGGAACTGCGCGATCTGGTGCTGTGGTCGGAAGGCCAGGTCTGGTGCTCGCCAGAACGCCACGGCGCCATGTCCGCCGTGTTCAAGGCGCAGATCGACTGGATCCCGCTGGAACTCGGCGCTGTGCGCCCGACCCAAGGCAAAACCCTGGCGGTGATGCAAGTCTGCGGCGGCTCGCAGTCGTTCAACGTGGTCAACCAACTACGCGTCCTCGGCCGCTGGATGCGCATGTTCACCATCCCCAACCAATCCTCGGTGCCGAAGGCCTACATGGAGTTCGACGAGGCCGGGCGGATGAAACCTTCGCCGTTCTACGACCGTGTGGTGGATGTGATGGAAGAACTGGTGAAGTTCACCGTGCTGCTGCGTGGGCAGCAGGCGCACCTGGTGGACCGCTATTCCGAGCGCAAGGAAAGTGCTGAACAGTTGATGGCGCGGGTGAATCAGCGGTCGATTTGAGTAGCGCTTTCGCAACATGATTTGGCCGGCTGCAAATGCTGGCCGATTCACATAGGATATCGGCGTATCACTGTGTCAAGGGCAAACTCAAGGAAGTGTTAGTGATGAAATTCAAGGAATGGGCGGATTTGACGGCGCTGTACAAGCGCAGCCGCACACAGCCGAACAAGTTGCTGTTCACGTGGAAGAATGCGCGCCGGTTATGGCCGATGTGGACGGCCGCCGCGACCACGTTGCCTCTCATTGCTTTGTCCGCTCTGGGCATCCTTTATCCGATATTGGTTCCGATTTCTTATCTCTGTCTTGCCGTGTGGGCGGGCGGACTGTTCTTCACTCGACTCAATGCCCTTCGCAGGGTTTATCCCGTGCAGTTCGCTGAACATGCAATTGGCCAGCAACCCTGGGGCGAGCAAGAGAACATTCTTTGCTACGCGTTCTTTTTGCAGATTGTGCAGGATGAAGGCTATACGGCTGCCAGGCTGCGGGAACTCTCGGCGTATTCAGACCTGACCGTCGCGCCAGCCAAACCTGCTCTTTCGCAAAATCTGGGCTTCGTTTCGCTCTTCGCTCTGATTGTCGGGCTGTCCACTGAACTGATCAAAGCGACGTCTTTTTTTCTCGGAGGAAAGGGCGCTGTCATCCTCATTCTGGTCGCCGCGGTTTCGTTTATTTACTGGATTGTCTGGGATGGCATTCAAAGTACGCCCTACCAAAGACTGCGGATAAAACGCTATGTTGATCTGGCCGCCTATGATCTGGAGGAACGGGTTCAGGATGTTCGAGAATTGAATTCCGTGGAGTCTTCGCCGGTTTTGTCGATGAGCAAGCAAACGGAGCCAACAGCATGAGCGGAGACAAAAAAAAGGCTCGGCCTCCTGCTTTCTACCGCGCTGAGCACAACGCCTCAAATGATTCATCAACATAGCGAACAATAATCGCAACCTTCGCTCTCGTCGGGGTAGGCATTCTTCCAGGTGACATACATATATACCGCACACGATAGCTTCACTTTGTCGAACATCGCTCTATGAACGTTTGATCACAGAGCCGCACTCTCATTTCAGATAACTGAGTCGGCAATTTTCGGAGCGATACAATGACAAACTTGCACAACAACACTTCTGACAGCATCGAAACATTAGAGCTGGATGTCATGGCAGCCTGCATTAATTTCCATCCATCCCCAGCCGAAGAAACCGTAGTTAGTCTGCAAGGCAAGGGTGGTGGTCATTATCTGATTCATCTCTTGGCAGGGGCAACAATTCACATCAAGACATCGGTCTTTCAAAATGAGACGGGAAGGAAGCGTAAATCGAACTGGGAGTTCGATGCGACTGCACTGGGCAGCATCGAAGTAAAGCTGGAAGAAAACAAGCTGAAAATTGGCACGTGCACGGTACATCTGCCTGATTCCGAAAGTCCGGATGAAGCTGTCGGTCAAGTGCGTGTCATCACTGAGAAAGGCGTGGTCAATGCTGTGGATCTGGCCTTCCAGACCATTTATTTCGATGGCGTCGATGGACGGTTTTTTGAAGCGCCCGATGATGCAGCCAATACGTTGGCTGCCGCACTGGTTAAATTTACCTTTTTGGACGTCGACGTTCGACACATCGGTTTGGACGGAAGGAATGAAGCGGTCAAATATAGCTTCAAGGACCGTACTTGGTTGGTGGGGGACGAGGTTGTTGATTACACGCAACTTAGAGTTTCTGATCGTTGCCACCATCAAGTGACTGAAGTATCCGTTTGACATCCGACGGTCAGCAGCTCAATCAGTAAAGTCGCGGTTGAGGATGCACGATAAGCATTCAGCTGAAGTCGTGCCTGGCGTGGATTCCATGTCAGGTACTTACTCATCGAAACACCTGAGGCTGAAAGCCTTCGGGGCACTAAGTTTCACCGTTACGTTTTTTTTAAACAGCGGCCGTTGGAATTTGATATTCAATGCCATTTCCAAGCCCTACAACGCCTTGCGCCGTCAACCAAGCACTGGATAACGTCGAAATCGCCAGCTAACCCGCACCCCGGCGAGGGGAAGCCCTCGTCGAACCCCGTCCGCCCACCCTAGCTGGCACGCGGCCACAGCTTGCGTCTCCCAGTCTCGGCTGTCACCCTTCGGGCCGTTCTCAAGGATCAGAACCAGGAATCACGGATGAGTGGCTACGTACCCAACCCCCCGAAAAATTATCGTTACGAAGAAGCCAAACCCGTCGACATACACGCCCAGCATTGGGCCGAGTATGAGAAACACGGGAAAGAACCCGCGCGCGAACCTGAGAAGATCGGGATTGCGTTGAGGATCGGGGTTTTCTTTGATGGCACGGGCAACAATGCGAACAACTCTGCTGCGGGGTTGTTGTGTGGCGCTCAGCATCCGATTGCGCCTGA
>NZ_RAZO01000272.1:0-6709 GCF_004307535.1 Pseudomonas sp. Sample_9 | reverse complement strand
GCAACGCCTCCAGCTTCGCCAGCACCCCCGCCGCCGTCTGCTCACCCAGCAACTGCTCACGCACCTTGCCCTTGTCATCAATGATGAACGTCACCGGCAGCGCCTCACTGCGCGGCAGGTCGAACAGCTCGGCGGGATCCTGCGCGAGCACGGTGAACTTGATGCCAAGCTTTTCGCTGGCTTCTTTCAGCTCCGCGCCCTGCACGTTGTCGAAGTTGACCCCGAACACCCCGACATTCTTGCTCTTGAGCTCATCAGCCAAATGATTCAGCTCGGGAATTTCCGTGCGGCACGGGCCACACCATTCTGCCCAGTAATTGAGCACCACCCACTGCTTGTCCAGACGTTCGGACGCTACCTTCTGGCCGTTCTGGTCGATGCCGTAATCATTCCCGCAGCCCCCCAGCATCAACGCCCCGAGAATCGTCAATGCCGCTGCCAATCGCCGTGTCATGTCGTGTTCCTTGTGAAAATTCGAAAGCGCCTGCGACCCATCGCCTCTGACGGTTCTGGATTGCGCGCCGCACAGTTAGAATAGCCGCCACTTTACGCCAGAAGCGACCCGCCATGACCGATCTGACGCTTTATCACAATCCGCGCTGCTCGAAATCCCGCGGCGCGCTGGAACTGCTCGAAGCCCGCGGCTTGACTCCGACTGTCGTGCGCTACCTGGAAACGCCGCTCAGCGCCGCGCAGATCAAGGCCCTGCTCGGCAAGCTCGGGATCAGCGCGCGGCAGCTGCTGCGCAGCGGTGAAGAGGAATACAAAACCCTGAACCTGGCCGACGCCAGCCTCAGCGAGCAGCAATTGATCGACGCCATCGCCGCGCACCCGAAACTCATGGAGCGGCCGATTCTGGAAGTTGGCGACAAGGCCGTCATCGGTCGCCCGCCGGAAAACGTGCTGGAGTTGTTGCCATGAGCACGCCGTACATTCTGGTTCTCTATTACAGCCGCAACGGTTCGACCAACGAGATGGCCCGGCAGATCGCCCGTGGCATCGAACAGGCCGGAATGGAAGCGCGTCTGCGCACAGTGCCGGCGATTTCCACCGAGTGCGAAGCGGTGGCGGCGGAGATTCCCGCTGAGGGCGCGCTCTACGCCAGCCTCGATGATCTGAAGAACTGCGCCGGCCTCGCCTTGGGCAGTCCGACGCGTTTCGGCAACATGGCCGCGCCGCTCAAGTACTTCCTCGACGGCACCAGCAACCTCTGGCTGACTGGCGCGCTGGTCGGCAAACCGGCCGGTGTGTTCACCTCCACCGCCAGCCTGCACGGCGGTCAGGAAACCACGCTGTTGTCGATGATGTTGCCGCTGTTGCATCACGGCATGTTGATCACCGGCCTGCCCTACAGCGAATCGGCGCTGCTCGAAACCGAAGGTGGCGGCACGCCGTACGGGGCCAGCCATCACGCCGGTGCCGACGGCAAGAACGGTCTTGATCAGCATGAAGTGGCGCTGTGTCGCGCACTCGGTCTGCGTCTGGCGAAAACCGCGCAGAAGCTGGTGGGCTGATGGCGAAGAAGCCGAAAGTCCTGCCCTCGATAGAGTGGCTTGAGCCACGGGTGACGGCGATGCGCGTGCTCAGCCTGCTGAGCTTTTTCGCCCTCGCCGGCTTGCTCGCTGTTTATTACCTGGTGTTCGCCGACCTGCATGGCGCGCGGCCTTGGGTGATTCTGCTGGTCGAGCTGATCCCGTGGCTGGTGCTCGCCCCGGCGATGATCATGGGCAGCGCCCGTGGCCATTCGTGGATGTGTTTTGTGGTGAACCTGTATTTCATCAAAGGCGCACTGGCGGCGTACGACCCCAACCGGCAGCTGTTCGGCCTGCTGGAAATGGCCGCCAGCCTGGCGGTGTTCTGCTCGGCGCTGTTGTATGTGCGCTGGCGCTATCAGTTGAATCGCAAATTGGCTGGCGAAGGCGAGATCAGCGTCGCCTGACCAACCGCTTTCGCGAGCAGGCTCGCTCCCACAGGGGAATGCATTCCAGGGGTGGGAGCGAGCCTGCTCGCGAATGCAGCGACGCGGTTTTAATGGTTGACGGTATAGGCAAGCATCATCGAAATCTGGCTCATCGGCCGTCCGCCGCTCTGTTCGTGCCATTGGTTGAACGCGTTTTGCACCGTCGCCAGATCACGCTGGCTGGTCGGCACTTTGTCGACGATCTTCTGCGCATTCAGCGCCGCGACCACGTCGTAGCTCGGCACGAAAGTGTCCTTGCCGACCATGCGCAAAAAGCGCGGCGCCGACAGCCCGCCGAGTTGGTGGCCGTGCTTTTTCAGGTAGGTCCACAGGCCGACGATATCGGTCACCGGCCAGTCGGCGATCAGCGCGCCGAAGCTGCCCTTGTCCTTTTCCACATCGAGAATGAACTGCGCATTGCGCGGCACGCTTTTCAGCTTGCCGAGGTGGCGGATGATCCGCGCGTCCTGCATCAGCCGCTCAAGGTGTTCGGCGCTCATCAGCACGACTTTTTCCGGATCGAACTTGAAGAACACTTCTTCGAACGCCGGCCACTTGGCATCGACCAGGCTGTGCTTGAGCCCGGCGCGAAAAACCCGCAGGGCCATGGTCGAGAGGTAGCGGTCGTCGCGGATCTTGCGCAGTTGTGCGGGGGTCTTGGGAACGGGCAGATGGGCTTCCAGTTCAGCCGCCGAACCGAAACGGTTCAGACAGTATTCGTGCAGCCACTTGTAATCGCGCATGCCCTCTCCTGAGGTTTGGAAATGAATAACACCTGTAGAAGCAGGCCCCTGTGGCGAGGGGATTCATCCCCGCTGGGCTGCGCAGCAGACCCCGAGATTTTGGGGCCGCTTCGCGTCCCAGCGGGGATGAATCCCCTCAACCACAGGTCCTGCTTCTACAGGTTGTGTTTACAGATTGACGACATTGACGAAACGCGAAGCCGCGGTCTCGTCGATCTTCAGGCTGGTGAAGTCGAACAGGTTGCGGTCGGCCAGTTGCGACGGCACCACGTTCTGCAGGCTGCGGAAAATCGATTCGGTGCGGCCCGGGGTCTTGCGGTCCCAGTCCTGAAGCATTTCCTTGACCACCTGGCGCTGCAGGTTTTCCTGCGAGCCGCAGAGGTTGCACGGGATGATCGGGAATTGCTTCAAGTCCGAGTAAGCCTGAATGTCCTTCTCGTTGCAGTACGCCAGCGGGCGAATCACCACGTTGCGGCCATCGTCGGCGCGCAGCTTCGGCGGCATCGCTTTCAGGGTGCCGTTGAAGAACATGTTGAGGAAGAACGTTTCGACGATGTCGTCGCGGTGATGACCGAGGGCCATTTTCGTCGCGCCGATTTCGTCAGCGAAGGTGTACAGCGTGCCGCGACGCAGGCGCGAGCACAGCGAACAGGTGGTCTTGCCTTCCGGCACCAGTTCCTTGACCACCGAGTAAGTGTCTTTCTCGACGATGTGATACTCGATGCCCAGTTCTTTCAGGTAGGCCGGCAGCACGTGCTCGGGAAAGCCCGGCTGTTTCTGGTCCATGTTCACCGCGACGATGTCGAACTTGATCGGTGCAACCTTCTGCAGGTGCATCAGCACGTCGAGCATGGTGTAGCTGTCCTTGCCCCCGGACAGGCAGACCATGACCTTGTCGCCGTCTTCGATCATGTTGAAATCGGCGACCGCTTCGCCGGCCAGGCGGCGCAGGCGCTTTTGCAGTTTGTTCTGGTTGACCGTAAGAGTGCCCATGACGCGAAATCCGTGAGGTGTGACGAAAGGCCGGCATTTTACGCAAAAACCCCAGTAGCGCGAAGCATCTGTGGCGAGGGGATTTATCCCCGCTGGGTTGCGAAGTAGCCCCAAAACCCGAGAACTCGTATTGCCTGACACTGCGCGGTGAATGGCTTGGCGACTGCTGCGCAGCCGAACGGGGATAAATCCCCTCGCCACAAAAGTGTTTCAACCCCAAAAATTCCTTCCCCGCAAGACCCCGAGGCGATTATCCACCCCGTTTACAGCGCGATTTGCTCTAAGCCCGGCATACCGGTGCGCTGGAGTCCTTTCTATACTGCGACATAAGGTCGCACACATCTGAAGACCTGTATTTGCTCGGCCATCTTGGCCCGTAGGCGCTCCGTTGGGGGGCGATGGCAATGACAAGAGGAGTGAATGGCATGATCCATCACGTAGTGGGACTGTTTACCCACCCCGATCAGGAATGGAAGGAGATCCGTGGCGACCAAGAGGAAAGCATCAGCCACATGTACCTGACGCACACGCTGATCCTGGCGGCGATCCCTGCGGTCTCGGCGTTCATCGGCACGACCCAGGTCGGCTGGGTGATCGGCAACCGCGCGCCGGTGATGCTCACGTTCGAAAGCGCCTTGTGGATGACCATCATGTCGTACCTGGCGATGCTCGGCGGGGTCGCGGTGATGGGCGCCTTCGTGCACTGGATGGCCCGCACCTATGACGCCAATCCAAGCCTGGCCCGTTGCGTGGCGTTTGCCACTTACACGGCGACACCGTTGTTCGTCGGCGGTCTGGCGGCGCTGTATCCGCACATGTGGCTGGGGATGATCGTCGGCACAGCGGCCATCTGCTACACGGTGTATCTGTTGTATGTCGGCCTGCCGACCTTCATGAACATCCCTTCGGATGAAGGTTTCCTGTTTTCCAGCTCGGTGCTCGCCGTCGGCCTGGTGGTGCTGGTGGCGATCATGGCGTTCACCGTGATTGTCTGGGGCCTGGGTGTCGGCCCGGTCTATACCAACTGACCTGTTTCCTCCCTGAGAAAAACAACATCTGCCAATACAGGCCGCCGCAAGGCGGCCTTCTCGTTGGGGCGACGACCATTCGGCAGGTCGGCGATTCGCAAGTCGCCGGGGTTGCGGCATACTCGGCGTCTCTGGAGATCCATCAAGCATGCCCGAGCAACTCAATACCCGCGTCGAAGACTGTTACCAACTCGCTGAATCCTTTTTCAAACGCTCCTTCAAACGCCCCGTGGTCAGTCTCAAGCTGCGCGGGCAGAAAGCCGGTGTCGCGCATCTGCACGAGAACCTGCTGCGCTTCAATCCGCAGCTGTACCGGGAAAACACCGAGCACTTCCTCAAGCAGACCGTCGCTCACGAAGTCGCTCACCTGATCGCTCATCAACTGTTCGGCGACCGCATCCAGCCCCATGGCGAGGAGTGGCAACTGATCATGCGCGGCGTCTACGAACTGCCGCCGGACCGCTGCCACACCTATGAAATCAAGCGGCGCAGCGTGACCCGCTATATCTACAAATGCCCGTGCCCCGACAGTGATTTCCCGTTTACCGCCCAGCGCCATGGTCTGGTGCGGCAAGGGCGGCGGTACCTGTGCCGGCGCTGCCGCAGTACGCTGGTGTTCAGTGGTGAGATGCGGGTGGAATAGTCAGTTCTGCGGTGCCCTGACTGGCCCCTTCGCGAGCAGGCTCGCTCCCACAGGGGAATGCATTTCAATGTGGGAGCGAGCCTGCTCGCGAAGGCGGCGGCATGAGCGCTACAGAATCACCCTGGCCGAACGCAACTCGGCAATTCTCCCACAGGGGAATGCATTTCAATGTGGGAGCGAGCCTGCTCGCGAAGGCGGCGGCATGAGCGCTACAGAATCACCTTGGCCGAACGCAACTCGGCGATCCGCTCAGCACTCAACCCCAACTCCCCCAACACCTCATCCGTATGCTGCCCCAACCCCGCGCCAACATGCCTTGGCGCCGGCAATGCTTGAGAGAATTTCAACGGACAGGCCATCTGCGCCTGCGTCGTGCCATCGCCGCGCGGCACCTGGGTCACCAGCTTCCGCGCCTGCATTTGCGGATGGCCCAGCGCCTCGCCCAAACTCAACACCGGCTCGACACAGGCATCTACCCCGGCGAACAACTCACACAGTTCTGCAAAATCATGCCGCTCGAACTCGACGCGCAACGCCTCTTTCAAGGCCTGTTGTTGCTCAGGCCTGGGCGACAACCCTTGCGCCGCCAGTTCCGGCCGGCCCAGCGCCGTGCACAAGTGCTGCATGAAGGCCGGCTCCAGACTGCCCACCGACATCCAGCGCCCATCCCGGGTGCGGTAATAATCGTAAAAGCTGCCGCCATTGAGCATCTGGTCTTCCCGACCTGGTTCCACGCCACAGGCCAGATAACCCGCGCCGGCCATGGCGTTCAGGCTGAACGCGCAGTCGGTCATGCTCACATCCAGATGGGTGCCCTGCCCGGTTTGCTGACGGGCAATCACCGCTGCCAGCAAGCCGATCACTCCGTGTAGCGAGCCGCCCGCCACGTCCGCCACCTGCATGCCCAGCGGCAACGGCCCGCTGTCGGCGCGTCCGGTGTAGCTGGCGAGTCCCGCCAGCGCCAGATAGTTGATGTCATGCCCGGCGCGTTCCTTGTACGGCCCGGTCTGGCCGTAACCGCTGATCGACACATAAATCAGCTTTGGATTGATCGCTTTCAACGCTTCATAACCCAGGCCCAGACGCTCCATCACCCCGGGGCGAAACTGCTCGAGGACGATGTCGTACTCGCCCAGCAGTTGCTTGATGATCTGCAGCGCTTCGGGCTGTTTCAGATCCAGCGCCAGACTGCGCTTGTTGCGATTCAGATAGGCGTGGCTGGCCGAGACCCCGCCATCATGCGGCGGCAGCACCCGCAGCAGATCCATACGGGTTGGCGATTCGATGCGCAGCACCTCGGCGCCCATGTCCGCCAGCAGCAACGAGGCGAACGGCCCCGGCA
>NZ_RAZO01000396.1:0-6738 GCF_004307535.1 Pseudomonas sp. Sample_9 | reverse complement strand
GGTGTAAAGAGGATTCTCAGTTATCGATCAGATTGGAGGTTGCGTTTTTTTCGGAAGCAAACGTCAACGATGCTCTATCCTGCGAGCCAAAAACTTATTTGATTTCCGAGACTTTCGATGATCTGACCACTTTCACAAACTATGACATGAACAACTGGACGACAAATTATAATGGCTATTTATATAAAATAACCAAGACTGATGACCAATATTATTTGCAGTCAATTGACAATGGCGCGGGAAGCAACTATCACGGAATTTTTATAAAGAAAATTTTCTTTGCAATGAAGCCTGGCGAAAAATACGCATGGAGTCTAGACTTTAAAACCCCTACCCAAATAGAACTTAAAATATATCAGAATGGCAACATGCTTTTTAGCCAGCTGCTGCCACCTACTCCTGAGTGGAGCACCCTGACAGGGGACTTTTATGTAGGTACCTCAATAGACCCATGCACAATCATCATTGCGTATGCGATAACGTTAGTGCCAGCATATATAGACAATTTAAGAATAAGAAAAATCTGACGTTGCATAGTTTTTTGCTTCAAAGCAAAGCCGATATGTAAGCTTCAATTAATCTATCGATTAGCACCATGGTGTAAATATGCGAAATTTAACAGGTTAGCGAATCTGATGCTTATGCAACAACCGATAAAAAGTAGGCCGCGAAACCCCTAGGACCTTCGCGGCCACACTCAAATTATCACTGTGCCGATTCAACACATCACACAACGCCTGCCGTTCCGCGCGGGTCTTGTAATCCTCCAGGGTACCCATCGGTGTGGCAATCGAATGCTGACTGATTAACCCCAGATCCCGCGCCTCAATCTGCCGCCCCTCCGCCAACACCAACCCCCGCCGTACCCGATTCGCCAGCTCGCGCACATTCCCCGGCCAGTCGTGCTTGCCCATGGCAATCAACGCATCCTCACTGAAGCTTCTTGGTCGACGCCCGGTTTCATGGCTATAGAAGTGGGAAAAGTGGTTGGCCAGCATCGATAGATCGCCATGGCGTTCACGCAGTGGTGCGGTTACCACTTGTAGAACATTGAGCCGGTAATAAAGGTCTTCACGAAAGCGCTTCTTTTCGATGGCTGCTTCTAGGTCAACGTGGGTTGCCGCGAGCACTCGCACGTCTACGGGGATCGGCTGACTACCCCCTACCCGCTCAATTTGCTTTTCCTGAAGAAATCGCAGCAGATTGGCCTGCAATTCCAGCGGCAGGTCGCCGATTTCATCAAGGAACAACGTGCCGCCATTAGCCGCTTCGATACGGCCGACCTTGCGCTGATGTGCCCCGGTGAACGCTCCTTTCTCGTGGCCAAACAATTCCGACTGAATCAAATGCTCGGGTATCGCCCCGCAGTTGATCGCCACAAACGGTTTGCTGTGCCGTTGTGATTGGCGGTGCAGGGTGCGGGCGACCAGTTCCTTGCCGGTGCCGCTTTCGCCGCGAATCAGTACTGGCGACTCGGTCGGTGCGAGTTTGCTCAGCAGTTTGCGCAGTTCGCGGATCGGTTTGCTGTCGCCGAGCAGTTCGTGCTCCGGCTGATCGACATGAATCGTGCCCTGCCCGCGCAGGCGTGCCATGCCGAAGGCGCGGCCCAGGGTGACCTGCACGCGGGAGACGTCGAAGGGCAAGGTGTGGAAATCGAAAAACCATTCACAGACGAAGTCGCCGACGTTCTGCAAGCGCAGGACTTCCTGATTGAGCACCGCAATCCACTCGGTGCCGCTGCGGCTGATCAGCTCTTTAACGGCTTCGGGACGTTCCAGATGGAACGGCTGCAAACGCAGCAGGCCGACGTCACAGGCGCGCGATGCGGCGTTTTCCAGATTACAACTGTCGACATCCCAACCCACGGCGCGCAATCCGGGCAACAGGCGATGGCAGTCGTCACAGGGATCGACTACCAGTAAACGTCTCGACGCGGGCGCTTCGCTCATGACTGCTCCTTGGCGCCAAATTTTATAAATGATTGTAAAAACAGTCATTTGGCAGACCCGGTTGTAACACTAGCAAGATTTTGACGGGGGCTTGTATCGATTGCTTATAGGGTGGTTGTTAAAAGAGTTATAAGAAAGTTGGTTGTTAGTTAGCTATCGACTATTTGCGGTGTGGCAAAGAGCTGCCCTCACCCTAGCCCTCTCCCAGAGGTAGAGGGGACTGACCGAGGTGTTTATCCGAGTTACGCCGACGTGAAATACCGAGCCGAACTCAGGCTTCGAAGAGCCCACCAATCGGCGCCCTCTCCCAATGTAGAGGGGACTGACCGTGGTGTTGTTCGAGTTCTGCCGACCTGAGATATCGAGCCGAACTCAAGTACCGAAGTGGCCACAAATCAGCTCCCTCTCCTCGGGGAGAGGGCTGGGGTGAGGGGTGAATCTAGCGCGATGTTCGGCCATGTAAAGAATCACTGACCTGAACTCGAATCATGTAAAGAACTTGAAATTTCTTTGTTTCACTTGTGACCCGCCCCCCGGTTGCGTGCATCAGTACAAGTAACCCGCCGCACGGTAAGCCCAACCGACGGCACATCATTTGATTGGGCGCCAATAGAGAGAAGACCCCATGACTGCCCCGCTGCGTATCAACGAAGCACTTTTGATTGCCAACCACGCGTTCAAGCCTTTCCAATGCGTGGCCTGGGCGCCACAAGACGGTAACGGTGAACTTAGCCTGACCGTCGTCGACCGCACCAACTCGCACATCGGTCGCAAACAGATCCCGAGCAGCGCCTACTCTGACCCGGCGCAACTCGAACAACTGCTGCAGCAGGCCCGCGCCGAACTGAGCGAAGACGGCCACAAGTTGCAATCGTGGTCGATGCCACATTGATAACCGCACAAGGGCGGATGACGTTGAAGTCATCCGCCCTTGTTGTATGCGTAGTCGAACAAGCAGGTACTTTCAGCGCAGTTTTACCCAAAGTACTTGGCTCGCTTGCGACTGGTTCAACAAGACACTGTTCTGGCACAGTGCGACCGTCGTTCTGTTAATCCGTCCAGTTGTGCTTCACGCGGTTCAGGGATTGAATGTTTCGCTCGTGCAGTCAGCCGCCCAATCACTGGGTATCGGTTCACTCGCAAGGAGATGCGTGCATGTCCACCCTGAACACTTTTGCGCTGCCTACTGCATGGAACAACCCCGGTTCGCTCGACTCGGCATTCGCCATTGGCGGTGTTGCGCAGGTTTACTTTGCCGGCAGTCTATCGAGCCAGACTCAGCATGTAGCGCTCGATGCACAGGGGCGGATTCTGGTTGCCGCGAAAGTCGGTACGCCAAAGGGAAGCCGATTTGGCCTGGCGCGACTGCTGGCGGATGGTTCGGCGGATTTGTCCTTTGCCATTCAGGGCAGCGTGATCGGCAGCTTCATCGAAGGTTGCGAAGCCAGGGCCGGCAAGGTCCAGGTGCTGCCTGACGGAAGGATTCTGCTGGGTGGCCTGCATTATGAGGGCACCCATCGCACCCTCCCCGCCCTCGCCCTGTTCGATACCAACGGCCAGCCAGACCGCACCTTCGGGGATGACGGCTTTCAGGTCGTGCAACTGCCCGGCGAGTTGTCCATGGGAACCCGCGACAACTGGTTGCCGCCGGGCGTGCCGGGTGTCGAAGCCTGTGATTTTGCGGTGCAGCAAGACGGCCGCATTCTGCTGATCGCCAATCATCATTTCAGCCTCGCCGACCACGCCGGGATGCTGATTCGTCTGCTGCCCGACGGCCAACTGGACGAATCCTTCAACGGACGCGGATTCGTGATGGTCCGCCACCTGCTGCTCAATACCTGGCTGAGCACCCTGCTGTTGAAGCAGGACGGGCGCATCGTCGTCGCAGGCTCGATCGACTTTCCGCAGCAAGGCCTGTTGGCAGTTTATCGCCCCGATGGCAGCCTGGATGAGCGCTTCGCCGTGGACGGTTTCATGGCCTTCAAGGCCCATGGCAACAGTACTCAGGTCAGCCAGATCATCGAGTCCGACGACAGGCTTTATTGCTTCGGCAGCAGCCGCGATCCGATCCGCTGCCTGACATTTGTCCTGCACGCCAACGGTCGACCGGACCTGCACTGTCATCGTGGCCAGCCACAGGTGTTGGACATCGGCCCCAGCGGTTGCCAATGGAATGCCGCCCAGCCAATGAGCGACGGCCGCATCGTCGCCGTAGGCGCCACCATCGGCGGGGTTGAAGCCGACTTCATGGTCGCCCGTTATCAAGCTGACGGCAGTCTCGATCCAGCGTTCGGCCAGGGCCACGGCTGGTTACGCACGCGACTGGGACGAAGTCTCGACACAGCCAGTTCGCTGGCCGTGCAAACGGACGGGGCCATTGTTGTGGGCGGCTATTCACTGGATGGCAACTACCGGGCAATGGTTGCGCGTTATCTGAATCCATAGAGCATTGAACAGGATCGAGGTTAACGGCGACTTGATCTTCCCTGAAACATCCGGCAACTTTCGCGCTTCTAAATAAAAGGAGCAGCCGATGTCCGGTTCAATCGCCCAGGCGTTCGCGCACAATTTCCTCGGGCAATCGCCGCGCTGGTACAAGGCGACCATCGTCGGTTTTCTCATTCTCAATGCCGTGGTGCTGTTCACTATCGGCCCGGTCGCCGCAGGCTGGTTACTGGTGATCGAGTTCATCTTCACCCTGGCCATGGCGCTCAAGTGTTATCCGTTGATGCCGGGCGGCTTGTTGTTGATTGAAGCGTTGCTGCTGAAGATGACCACGCCGCAAGCGCTCTACGATGAGTTGCTGCACAACTTTCCGGTGATTCTGCTGCTGATGTTCATGGTCGCCGGCATTTACTTCATGAAGGATTTGCTGCTGTTTCTGTTTTCGCGGCTGCTTTTGGGAGTACGTTCGAAAGCGATGTTGGCGTTGATGTTCTGCTTTTTGTCGGCGTTTCTTTCGGCGTTCCTTGATGCGTTGACGGTGACGGCGGTGATCATCAGTGCGGCTGTCGGTTTTTACTCGGTATATCACCGTGTCGCATCGGGTAACGATCCGCGTCAGGACAGCGAATTCAGTGACGATCAGCATTTGACGTCACTGCACCATGAGGACTTGAATCAGTTCCGCGCGTTCCTGCGCAGCCTGCTGATGCACGGCGCGGTCGGTACGGCGCTGGGCGGGGTCTGCACCTTGGTCGGTGAGCCGCAGAACCTGTTGATCGGCCATGAGATGGGCTGGCATTTCGGCGAGTTCTTCCAGAAGGTCGCCCCGGTGTCGCTGCCGGTGCTGGTGGCGGGTCTGGTGACGTGCGTGCTGCTGGAGAAGTTGCGCTGGTTCGGATACGGCACGCTGCTGCCGGACAACGTCCGCGCTGTGTTGGCTGACTACGCTGCCGAGGACAACGCCAAACGCACGCCTCGTCAGACGGCGGCGCTGCTGGTGCAAGGTGCGGCGGCGCTGATTCTGATTGGCTGCCTGGCGTTTCACTTGGCCGAAGTCGGCCTGATCGGTTTGATGGTGATTGTGTTGATCACTGCGTTTACCGGCATCACCGACGAGCATCGCCTCGGCAGTGCGTTCAAGGACGCCATGCCGTTTACTGCGCTGCTGGTGGTGTTTTTTGCCGTCGTGGCGGTGATCCATGATCAGCAACTGTTCGCCCCGCTGATCCAGTGGGTTCTGGCATTGCCGATGGATCAGCAGCCGGGCATGTTGTTCATCGCCAATGGTCTGCTCTCGGCGATCAGCGACAACGTGTTTGTCGCGACCATTTACATCACTGAGGTGAAACAGGCTTTTCTTGCCGGGCACATGACTCGCGAGCACTTCGAAACCTTGGCGATTGCGATCAACACCGGCACCAACCTGCCGAGTGTGGCGACACCGAATGGTCAGGCAGCGTTTCTGTTCCTGCTGACCTCGGCGATCGCGCCGCTGGTACGTTTGTCGTACGGGCGCATGGTGTGGATGGCGGTGCCGTATACCGTGGTGATGGGACTGCTGGGCTGGTATGCGGTGAGCTACTGGCTCTAAGCAACACTGAATAAACCTGTGGGAGCGAGCCTGCTCGCGAACGCGTTGGGTCAGGCAATGAAGGTGTTGAATGTGCCGACGCCTTCGCGAGCAGGCTCGCTCCCACATTGGTTTTTGTGTTGGGTCAGTGCGGGAGGATGTATTTCTCTATCGCCAGGACCACGCCGTCTTCGGTGTTTGACGCTGTAACGACATCAGCCTGACGCTTGACAGCCTCTTCCGCCTGGCCCATGGCTATCGACAAACCGGCGCATTTGAACATTGCCGGGTCGTTGCCACCGTCGCCGATGACGGCAGTCTGTTCCAGCGGCACGCCGAGGTATTCGGCGATGGTCGTCAATGCCGTGCCTTTGTTGGCCTCGAGCGCAGTAACGTCGAGATACACCGGCTGCGAACGCGACACCTGCGCCATGCCGTTGACCTTCGGCAACAGCTGCGCCTCCAGTTCGATCAACAACTCAGTGTTGTTGCTGGTGGCGACGATCTTGTCGATGCGCTCCAGATACGGTTCAAAACTTTCCACCACCACCGGCGGATAGCCGAGGCCGCTCTGTTCACGCGGGACCATCGGCCCGTGCGGATCCTTGAGCAGCCAGTCACCGCCGCTGAACACCCAGATTTCCACGTCCGGTTGATCGGCAAACAGTGCCAGTGCGATCAGCGCCGTGGTTGCCGGCAAATAATGCGCGGCCAGCAGCGTGCCGTCCGGTTTGACGATGGTGCCGCCATTGAACGCCGCTGTCGGCAGATCAA
>NZ_RAZO01000224.1:43811-48996 GCF_004307535.1 Pseudomonas sp. Sample_9 | reverse complement strand
GATTTGACACTGATCCCGCGAGCAGCAAAGACTTCACGCGCAGCCGTTATACCGTTCAAGGCGCTGGGAAACCCTGCGTATACGGTCATTTGCAAGATCACATCGACCACCGCCTCCGGTGTGCACCCGACGTTCAGGGCACCGCCGATATGCACTTTCAGTTGTGGCTGTGCGTTGCCCAGTGCGGTCAATGCCGCAACGGTTGCCAGCTCACGAGTGCAGTGATCGAGCCCGGGGCGGGCGAAGACATCGCCGTAGGCAAAACTCAGAATCCAGTCCGCAAGTTCTGGAGCAGTATCCTTCAATGAATCAACCACTGCCTGACCAGGTCCGCCAGTAATCTGCGTCAGAGCGGCTTCTCCGCGCGCTCGACGATCGGTCATCTCCACCGGCGCTGCGACACTGGTCACGCTGGCGCCGATCAATGGGGCGGACAGCAAACGATTGAAACCGGGAAGTTTACGGATCATGGTGATGCTCCTTTTGCTCGAGTTGGTGATATATCTGAATCTTGTTATCCAGAACCTCCAGGGACTGGCTCAACTGGCTGATCTGCGCTTGCACGTCCCGGCGATGCTGCTCGAGAAGTTCGCGGCGTTCTGCCAGGGTCGAGTCGCCTGATCGACGCAATTCGGCATACCGCAGCATTTGCTGGATCGGCATTCCGGTCGCCTTCAGCCGGAGCAGAAACTCGGCCCACAGCACATCCTTCTCGGCGTACACCCGGTGGCCATTGCCACCGCGCCCAACCGGGTCGAACAGCCCGATGCGCTCGTAATAGCGGATCGTGTGAGCGCTCAAATCAAGGCGTTTGGCCAACTTTGAAATTGTCAGTTCTGAATTCATGTCATCACCGTAAAGGTTTGAGTGCGCTCTAAGTCAACGGCTATTTTCAATCAGTTGGAATCAGAAAAATCGCGGGCCGTATCCGCGCGCCGCTATCTGTCTCGACGGTTCAACCGCTGTTATATTCGCTTTACCAGATATATGCATATGCGTATATTCGGTCATCCGTATCCATTGCCCGGCAAATATCCCGCCGCCTTTCATCCTACGCATCACGACATCCGCAAACGCATCAGGCTCTTCGTTTTGGTCAAGACAAAAGCATCTGGAGGACGAATGACAGAACCCATGACCCCCACCACCTTGTTCAAGTGCCTGGCCGACGACACCCGAGCCAAAATTTCCCTGCTTGTCGTGAGCCAAGGTGAACTCTGTGTATGCGAGCTGACGGCAGCGCTCGACCTGAGTCAGCCGAAGATTTCTCGTCATCTGGCGCTGCTGCGCTCCGCCGGTTTGCTGCTGGATCGTCGCCAGGGTCAATGGGTGTACTACCGGGTCAATCCTGATTTGCCCGCGTGGGTGGCTGCAGTTTTGAAGGAAGTGGTAGACGCCAATCAGCAATGGCTGGAAACCGAGGCCAAGCGCCTGTGCGGCATGAGCGACCGTCCGATCAACCAAGCCGTGTGCAACTGATTCACGCCCAACCGGATTAATGAAATGCTGATTGCCGTATTGATCTTTATCGCCACCATCGTCCTTGTCATCTGGCAGCCCAAGGGACTCGGGGTTGGCTGGAGTGCGACGTTCGGCGCCATCGTGGCGCTGCTGGCAGGTGTAGTTACCCTTGCCGACATACCGGAGGTTTGGCGCATAGTCTGGAACGCTACCGGAACGTTCATCGCAGTCATTATTATTAGTCTGTTGCTTGATGAGGCAGGCTTTTTCAAATGGGCTGCGCTGCATGTCGCCCGGTGGGGAGGCGGAAGCACCCGCAAGCTGTTCGCATTTATCGTCCTGCTGGGTGCGGCTGTATCGGCACTGTTCGCCAACGACGGAGCGGCATTGATCCTCACTCCCATCGTAATCGCGATGTTGCTGGCGCTGCGTTTTTCTCCCGCCGCGACGTTGGCGTTCGTCATGGCCGCTGGATTTATCGCAGATACGGCGAGCTTGCCATTTGTCGTTTCCAACCTGGTCAACATTGTTTCTGCCGACTATTTCAATATCGGCTTCAACGAATATGCTTCGATCATGGTGCCGGTAAACATCGTCAGCGTGGCGGCGACACTAGCCATGCTGCTGTGGTTTTTCCGAAGAGATTTACCAAAGACCTATGACCTCAACCAACTGGACAACCCGGATGACGCAATCCATGACCGTGCCACTTTCGTAGCCGGCTGGTGGGTGCTGGCACTACTGCTGATCGGCTTCTTTGTCATTGAGCCATTGGGGGTTCCGATCAGCGCCATTGCAGCGATCTGTGCATGCATTCTCTATGTCATCGCGGCTCGTGGTCACGCCATCAACACAAGCAAGGTGCTCAAAGAGGCGCCATGGCAGGTGGTGATTTTTTCTTTGGGTATGTACCTGGTTGTTTATGGCCTGAAGAACGCGGGCCTGACCGACCACATCGCGCAAATCCTGAACGTGTTCGCCGGTTATGGCGTTTGGGGCGCGTCCCTTGGTACAGGGCTGCTGACAGCATTGCTGTCTTCGATCATGAACAACATGCCCACCGTTCTGGTAGGCGCCTTATCCATTCATGCCGCCGAAGTCGATGGTGTTGTCCAGCAAGCGATGGTTTACGCCAACATCATCGGCTGCGACCTGGGCCCGAAGATCACCCCGATCGGGAGCCTGGCCACGCTGTTGTGGCTGCACGTGCTCGCCCGGAAAAACATCACGATCAGCTGGGGTTACTACTTCAAGACCGGGATCGTGCTGACCTTGCCCATTCTCGTCGCCACATTGTCCGCCCTGGCACTGCGCCTAAGTTTCTGAATCAAGGAATCGTCTGATGAAAATCCTGTTCATGTGCACCCACAACAGCTGCCGCAGCATTCTGTCCGAGGCGCTTTTCAACCACTTGGCGCCCGAGGGTGTAGAAGCCGTCAGCTCGGGAAGCTTTCCCAGTGGCCGAGTGAATCAACGGGCACTGCAAACGCTGGAGGCGGCGGGCGTCTCCACGGCGGGCTTGAGCAGCAAGGCTTCGGATGCTTTTGAGGGCTCGCCTCCCGACATCGTCATTACCGTCTGCGATCGCGCTGCTGGAGAAGCATGCCCGATCTTCTTCGGCCCAGCCCTGAAGGCGCATTGGGGGCTGGCCGACCCGTCCGAGGCTAGCGGGTCGGAAGCCGAGATCACCGCAGCGTTTGAAAGCACACTGGGCAAAATTCAGGAACGCGTGAATGCATTTCTTGCACTGCCGCTCAAGACCCTGAGCCCTGACCAACTGCAAGCTGAACTGAACCGCATCGGTTCGCTTTAAAGATCAACCGAGGCGGCGCCCCACCACGCGCCGCGCAGGAGTTCATATGCAAGACACATTGCCGAACGTACACGCCGACCTGATCGACATTCCTACGCTGGAGCAGCTGTCTCCTCGTAATCCTTCGCAGCATAAACCTCGCATTCTGCTGTTATACGGATCGACGCGAGAGCGCTCATTCAGTCGTCTGGTCACGCAAGAAGCGGCACGCCTGCTGAAGGAGTTTGGCGCCGAAACCAGGATCTTCGACCCTTCGGGTCTGCCGCTGCCCGATGACGCACCCGACACCCATCCCAAAGTCGTGGAGCTGCGCGAGCTGATGCAATGGTCAGAGGGTCAGGTGTGGTGCTCTCCCGAGCGTCACGGCTCCATGAGTGCCGTGTTCAAAGCGCAGATCGACTGGGTTCCGCTGGCACTGGGCGCTGTACGACCTACGCAAGGCAAAACCCTTGCTGTGATGCAGGTCTGCGGCGGCTCGCAGTCCTTCAACGTGGTCAATCAGTTGCGGGTACTTGGCCGCTGGATGCGGATGTTCACCATCCCGAACCAGTCCTCCGTGGCCAAGGCGTTCACCGAGTTCGATGAAGCGGGTCGCATGAAGCCTTCTTCGTACTACGACCGCCTGGTGGACGTGATGGAAGAATTGATGAAGTTCACGCTTCTCTTGCGCGATCGTCAGGATTACCTGGTTGACCGTTATTCCGAGCGCAAGGAATCCGCCGAAGAGCTGTCCAGACGAGTCAACCAGCGTTCGATTTGATGCCTGTGTGGGGCAACGGTATGAGCGCACCACGATCTTTCACAAGTTGAGGCCGTTGAGCCTGGAGGATGCTGGTGAGTCAGAATTCGAAACTTGATGTCGTGGTCATTGGTGGTGGCCAATCCGCGCTGACTGTCGCTTATTTTTTGAAGCGCACAGGCTTGTCTTACGTGCTGCTGGATGCCGAGCCGGGACCAGGAGGCGCCTGGCGGCATGGCTGGGATTCGCTGCGGCTCTTCTCGCCGTCAGCATGGAGTTCGATTGCAGGCTGGCCGATGCCGGCCCTGTCCGAGGGGACGCCCGGGCGGGACGACGTTGTCCAATACCTGACTCAGTACGAGCGCCGGTATGACTTCCCCATCATCCGCTCCACGCGGGTGACCCGTGTCGAAAAGATCGAAGGCGGCTTGCGTGTTATCTCAAAGGACAACCACTGGGACGCCAAAGCGGTTATCAGTGCAACTGGCACCTGGAGCTGCCCCTTCGTACCAGACTATCCCGGCCAGGCATTGTTTGCAGGCAGGCAGCTTCATTCCGCTCATTACGTCGGGCCGAACGAGTTTGCGGGTAAAACCGTCCTTGTCGTCGGTGGCGGCAACTCCGGCGCCCAGATTTACGCCGAGGTCTCCAAAGTGGCTCAGGCAACCTGGGTCACTCAACAGGCCCCAACGTTTCTACCTGATGATGTTGACGGACGCGTCCTGTTCGAACGCGCTACCGCTCGACTGAAGGCGCAGCAGGATGGCGTGGAGCCTCAACAGCCCGTTGGAGGACTGGGCGACATCGTCATGGTGCCACCGGTCAAGGAAGCTCGCGAACGCGGTGTATTGAGCGCGGTACGGCCGTTCACGCGTTTTACTTCGACAGGGGTTGTGTGGTCATCGGGGATCGAGACAAAGGTGGACGCTGTCATCTGGTGCACCGGGTTTTCTCCGGCGCTCGACCACCTGAACAGCCTGAATATTGTAGGCCGGGATGGCAAAGTGGCTGTGAACGAAAACCGGAGTGTCGCGTTGCCCGATTTATGGCTGGTGGGTTATGGCGACTGGACGGGGCTCGCTTCTGCCACATTGATCGGCGTAACCCGCACCGCCCGGGATGTAGTCAGGCAAGTGCAAAGCTATCTCACTGGCGGAACCTGATTGCTCGCG
>NZ_RAZO01000224.1:2584-43711 GCF_004307535.1 Pseudomonas sp. Sample_9 | reverse complement strand
GGATGTAGTCAGGCAAGTGCAAAGCTATCTCACTGGCGGAACCTGATTGCTCGCGCCGACAAATTCGCGCGAGCTTACTGTGATGCGACTTCAAGCTCGGGGAAGATGATTGGCTCCAGCGGTGGAGTCGCCTGGTTCAGGCCGAGTCGCCAGTAGCCGACATCGTGCCATTTTCCAAGCTTGAACCCTACCTCCGGGTACATGCCGATTTGGGTGAATCCTAGTGACTCATGCAGGCCCACGCTGCCTTCATTTGGTTGCGCGATCCCAGCGTAGGCTGAGTGAAATCCCTGCTTTTCAAGAATCGAAAGCAAGGTCCCGTAAAGTTCTCGGCCGACGCCCTGACGACGAACTGATTCTGCGATGTACACGGTCACATCAACGGCCCATCGGTAGGCCGGACGTGCGCGATGCTGACTTGCGTATGCATAGCCTTTGATCTCGCCCTGCTCTTCAGCCACCAGATAGGGATAAGTCTGAAGCGTCTTAGTTATCCTATGCGCAATTTCCGTAATGCTCGGCGGTGTTTCTTCGAAAGAGATCGCAGTATTCAGAACGATTGGGGCATAAATGCGCTGGATGGCATCTGCATCGGTTGCCGCCGCCGTACGGATATTCAAAGCCATGGAGGATCGTCCTTGAGACCAAGCCTGAACCTTAGCTTTTCCAAGCCACTTTTCAATATCAACGAATGCAATATCGGTATTCAGTGTCGGAATCACAGCTTGAAGCCTGAAGGTCGGTAGTCTGTAAAATCATCTTCAGCGAGCAGAATCAGGCAAATCGCCGACAGTATCCGCTTAACGCCGACACCGCCCTGCCCCCTAATCTGAACCCATGCAGAACACACCACTGCAACGGGTTAACCAGAGACTGATCTGAACGACCCGGACCTCAATCGAAATTTGACCGGAGTCACCGCCATGAAAACTGTAAGCCAACTGATCGCTATCGCCACCTTCGCCCTCAGCGCAAGCGCATTCGCCGTACCGAGTAATCAGGAAGAACGTTTCTTCACCCAGGTCAGCGAACCACAGCAGACTGTTGCTGCCGATGGCTCGGAACGTACGCCGCAGGGCCAGGCTCTGGCTGAAAACGGCCGCAACCGCCTCGAGGAACAAGGCCTGGTTGAAGACGGTCATGACAAGACCCCACAAGGCCAGGCCATCGCTGCCGACGGCTCAGACCGCACCCCACTGGGTGAGGCCCTCGCCGCTGATGGATCGGACCGTACACCGGGCCGTCGCGCAGCATAAGTGCGTGTTGCCGAGACAGGAAAAGTCCTGCGGGTATGAGACCTGCAGGACTTTTCCGTTTTTTGAGGCAAGACCTGATCGAAAACTCTATTGATAGGAACAGGCAATACTTCGATCCGATTCGGCATCGTCCGCCAGCGTTATCCGCCCTAGCATGGCCTCTCCAATTGCCTGCTGGAGTACAGATCCATGAAGACCCTTTTCATCACCGGTGTCAGCAGCGGCTTCGGCCAGGCGCTGGCCAAGGAAGCGCTCGCTAAAGGTCACAGGGTTATCGGCACAGTGCGCAGTGAATCCGCTCTGGCAGCCTTCGAAGCGCTGTCGCCCGAGCGCGCGCATGGGGTGGTGCTGGACGTTACCGAGTTCGATGCCATCGATGGGGTGGTTGCGGCTGTGGAGGATCGTCACGGCCCGGTGGACGTGCTGGTCAACAACGCAGGTTATGGCCATGAGGGGATTTTTGAAGAGTCATCGCTGCAGGAAATGCGCCGCCAGTTCGACGTCAACGTATTCGGCGCGGTGGCGGTGACCAAGGCTTTCGTCCCGTATTTCCGCCAGCGCCGCGCGGGGCATATCCTCAATATCACTTCGATGGGCGGCCATATCACCATGCCCGGGATCGCGTATTACTGCGGCAGCAAGTTTGCGCTTGAGGGGATCTCCGACACCTTGAGCAAGGAGCTTGCGCCCTTCAATATTTTTGTCACCGCTGTGGCGCCGGGGTCATTTCGCACCGACTGGGCAGGCCGCTCGATGCAACGCACGCCGCGTAGCATCAGTGACTACGACGCAAGCTTCGATCCGGTGCGCAAGGCCCGGGAGGAGAAAAGTGGCCATCAGCTGGGCGATCCGCAGAAAGCTGCACGGGTCATGCTGACGATCATCGACAGTCCAAACCCGCCGGCTCATCTGCTATTGGGCAGTGATGCGCTGGCGCTGGTGCGTGACAAATTGCAGCGCACGGCGGAGAGTATTGAGCAATGGGCAGCGCTTAGCCGTTCGACGGATGGCTGAAAGATCAAAAGCACCCTCACCCCAGCCCTCTCCCGGAGGGAGAGGGAGCCGATCGCGGGTGGATTCAACTCCTGAGCCTGCCTCGAAGATTTCCGCAGGGCTTATTACTCTAGAACAGCGCGGTCAGCATTCGGCGCGATATTTCAGGTCGGCAGATCCCGATCAAACACCACGGTCAGTCCCCTCTCCCTCTGGGAGAGGGCTAGGGTGAGGGCTCTGTCTGACACCCCGCCAATCAGCCAGACAGGTTCAAACCCGCCTTTTCACAAGGAAACCCACAGCCCATGCCGAAACCGAAAGACCCTATCACAGCGCGCATGGTCCAGTTAATGAGCCAGCTCGCCCCGCTGGAGGGTTACAACCTGAGCCCGCTGGACGATGTGCGTTTCCTGCGTTCCAACCGACCGCTGACCCGCACGCCGGTGTTGTACGAACCGGGCATCGTGATCCTTTGTCAGGGGCGTAAACGCGGCTATCTCGGCGATGAAATCTACGTCTACGACGCTCAGCATTATCTGGTGGTGTCGGTGCCGGTACCCTTCACCATGGAAACCGACGCCAGCGAAGCCGAGCCGATGCTCGCGGTGTACGTGCGTCTGGATTTCGCCTTGGCCGGCGAGCTGATTCAGCAAGTGGATGAGCGGTGGGATTTCCCTACAGCGCAGCCGATGGGCATGTACGCCTCGCCTCTCGACGAACCGCTGCGCCGGTCAACCCTGCGTTTTCTTGAAGTGATGAGCGACGATGCCGACGCGCAAATCCTCGGCCCGGCGATGCTGCGCGAACTCTACTACCGTATCCTCACCGGCGAACAAGGCGGCACCCTGCGCGCCGCCATCGCCCAGCAAGGTCAGTTCGGCAAAGTGACCCGCGCCATCCACAAGATCCACAGTTGCTATAACCAACATCTCGACGTAGAAACCCTGGCCGAGGAAGCGCAGATGAGCGTGCCGAATTTTCATTTGCACTTTCGCAAGGTCACCGATTCCTCGCCGATGCAGTACCTGAAATCGACGCGGCTGCACCAGGCGCGATTGCTGATGCTGCGCAACGACCTGACCGCGGCAAAATCTGCGTTTCTGGTGGGCTACGAAAGCGCCTCGCAATTCAGCCGCGATTTCAAACGCCTCTTCGGCCGCACACCGCTAGCGGAAGTTGCGTGGATGAAACAGGCCTATGCGCTGCCGGCACCGACGACTGCTTCGCCGTTTGTGTCTTCGCATTGACTTCACCCGCGTATTGAACAAACAGAAATCCACATTGAAGGGAAGAAAGTGAATCTGAGAGCTGAGATCGAAAACGCATTTGGACCCCAGGCATTCGCCCGTCCGCTTTTCTATTCCTGGCCCGGAGGATTGCGTTTCGAACTCTCCGAAACGGGCGGAATGATCGAGCAATTCCTGACCGCTATGCGCAAATCCATAACCATCTGCGGCGACATTTTCCAGGGGGACGCATCGTTTGTCGCATGCCTGCGCATTCATTCCGGTCGCAATCGATTCGCCCATCGCAGCACTCTTCGCGCCCTTAAATCTGCTGGCATCGACACTCCATCAGCGCTGTGCATCTGGAGCGAAGAAATAGATAACGAGGAATGGTTCAGTGAGGAAGAGCCGGAATACTGGGTCAACGTCGCCTTCGAAGCGTCTGCCGCCCGCATTCAAGCATTACTCTGGTGCGCATTGGCCAAGGATTGCGCCGACATCCAACCGCGTGCGAACTGTGCTGTCTACCTGTTCAATCTGCCCAAGCGAGTCATGGTCTTTCCCTATGACGACAGAGGCATGGACGTGGTTGGGACCAACACCGAGCTACTTTCGCAGCTCTATCAACGTCACCATGCCTGGCTGCTCGACCATGACCGGGCAGCGATGGAAGCCTCATTCGGCAGGCACAAGCGTTAGGTGAACGCTACCGCTCCAACGTTTTCGCCATGATGATCGTGCGCTCCGTCTGATGAAACTCATCTCTGATTTTCTTGAAGCCGAGCGAAGCATAGAAGCCTTCTGCGGTGACTGAAGAAGGAACGCGCAGCAAGTTGAAACCTGCGTCCATGGCGAGTGATTGAATGCTCTTCATCAGCTGGCTTCCGACAGCCATTCCTTGAAAGTCCGGGTCGACAAATACGCTTCGAACAACGTCTCCATCAAGACTTGCCGTTGCGACGATTTGACTGTCGAGCGTAGCGACCAGCACCTGACGCTCAGACAACAAGCAAAGGATCTTCGAGGGCGAAAAACTTTTAATCACTCGATCAATGATTTCGGGTGGATAGTCGCGAGCATTGCTCTCACGGAGCGTCTTGATGATCGTCTCACTGATAGCCGATGCATCCGCATCTTTCGCAATGTGAATTTGAATATCCATCACGTAGCTCCTTGCTGGTCAGTTCCGTGTACAGCACTTATCGCAGCAAATTCCCCATCCGCATAGTGCTTGCCCCTTCCTGCGATTCCCCGCTCAATCGCACAGGTCAGCCACCTGCATCAGGATGGGATCATGAACACCACGGCCATTCCCGAAGGTTTCACTCCATTGACCCGCAGCAGTCCGTTGCTGGATCTGCTCGGCCCGATCTACGCCAGAGGTCAGGGGCTGCACTTGGAATTGGGTTTACTGACCGACTCCCGCCACGCCAATGGTCGCGGCACTTTGCATGGTGGTGTATTGGCGACTTTGGCCGATGTCGGCATGGGCTACGCCATGGCCTTCTCCAGCGATCCGCCGCAGCCATTGATTACGGCGAGCATGACCCTGGATTATCTCGGCGCGGTGCACATCAACGAGTGGCTCGAAGTGCGTCTTGAGCACTCCAGAAAAGGCCGCCAATTGGCGTTTGCTGGCGTCAGTCTGCACGTCGGTGAGCGAACGGTTGCGCGCGCCAGTGCCGTGTTCGCGGTGCCGCTGAGCTGAAGCGCGAAACCTCAGTCTGACGCTTCAGAATCATCCCGCGCTGGAACAGGAATTTGCCATGAGGGTTTCTTGCCGATCTGGCTATCGAACGTGCGTCGCGCTTGGCGGAAACCCTCGACGTTTTCCACCACCCAAGTCCAGATCGGCGACATCCGCACCAGCAAGCCCATGCCCAATGGCGTCAGCTCGTACTCGACGTGCGGCGGCACCTGGTCGAGCTCGCGCCGGGTCAGCAGGCCGTCGCGTTCCAGCGCACGCAGGGTTTTGGTCAACATGCGCTGAGTCACGCCGGTCATCTGCCGTTTGATCTCGGCGTGACGCATCGTGCCGTAGACCCCCAAGGCATGCAGGATGCCCAACGACCAGCGACTACCGGCGTGCGCAAGCACTTCGCGGCGCACGCCATCATCGTCTCGTCTGAGCGTCTGGCAGATTGCTTCTGCCTCACTGAGCGCTTGCTGATCAGTCATTTCTTCACCTGGTATCACGCGTGTGCCTTCTTCTGAGTACTGCCCGATCGTGCCAGCATTTGCCGATCTTACATGCAGATCTCAGGAGACATCATGACCGAATCGAACCACCCTTCCCCGCAATCCATTCTTGTCCTGGGCGCAGGCGAGCTCGGCCTGCCGGTTTTGCGCAACCTTGCGCGAGTGGCAAAGCGCTCGCCCGGCAGCACGATCAGCGTCCTGCTCAGGGCCTCGACGATCGACAGTCAGGTGCCGGCAAAGAAAGCCGAAATCGATGAACTGCGCAGTCTCGGCGTGCAGATGGTAGCGGCAGATCTGGTCAACGATTCGATCGACCAACTGGCCGAAGTCTTCGCACCTTTCGATACCGTCATCGGCTGCGCCGGCATGGTCGCTGGTCGTGAGACGCCGATGAAGCTGGCGACCGCTGCGCTCAAGTCGGGCATCAAACGCTACTTTCCCTGGCAGTTTGGCGTGGACTTCGAAGTGATCGGCCGGGGCAGTCCGCAGGATCTGTTCGATGCTCAGCTCGACGTGCGCGAACTGCTGCGCGCGCAGGACAAAACCGAATGGGTGATCATCTCGACCGGCATGTTTACCAGTTTCCTCTTCGAGCCGGTGTTTGAAGTCGTTGATTTCGACAACGACACCGTTAACGCCCTGGGCAGCCTGGACACCAGCGTGACGCTGACGACCCCGGACGACATCGGCAAGCTGACCGCACAAATCGTTTTCTTCGAACCGCGTTTTCGCAACGAGATCGTGTATCTGTCGGGCGAC
Organism: Pseudomonas sp. Sample_9; assembly: GCF_004307535.1. NCBI lineage: Bacteria > Pseudomonadati > Pseudomonadota > Gammaproteobacteria > Pseudomonadales > Pseudomonadaceae > Pseudomonas > Pseudomonas sp. Sample_9. Next base: position 37,278 of record NZ_RAZO01000224.1, on the reverse strand, counting down.
ACGCTGACCTATGAACAGGTCGCGGGCCTTCTCGAACGCGTGCTCGGACGGCCCTTCAAGCGTAACGTCTGGACAGTGCCGCACCTGATGCAGGAACTGGAAAAAGACCCCACTCACCACATCAAAAAATACCGCGCGGTGTTTGCCCAAGGTCGAGGTGTGGCGTGGCCGAAAGCGGGCACGTTCAATGAGCAGCAGACGATACAGGTCACGACGGCCGAGCAGTGGGCGCGGGAAAATCTTGCGAACGAGTGAAAGCAGATTTTGCGCAGCGGGGCGTTGTGGGCGCTTTATACTCCCGCAAGCACCAGCTCCGCTGCCCGCTCACCAATAACGACGCACGGCGCCATCGTGTTGCCAACGGTAATGCGCGGCATGATCGAGGCATCTGCAACGCGCAGCCCATCGATCCCGTACACGCGCAATTGGTGGTCAACCACCGACAGCGCATCGCGGCCCATTTTTGCCGTACACGACAGGTGCCAGTAGGTCATCGCCGAGTTGCGGATGAACTGTTCCATAGCGCGGCGTTCTCTCGGCCCGGGCACGACTTCGCGCTTGATCAGCCCATCGAAGGCCTGGCTGTTGCCGAGCGCCCGGCACAGTTCGATCGACGCATGGGCTGCGGCCATGTCCTCGGGCTCGCTCAGGGAGTTCGGCTCAATGATCGGTGCATCCAGCGGCCCTGCACCCGACAGTCGCAGGCATCCGCGACTGGCCGGTCTGGCCAGCCCGGCGAACATCGTCCAACCATGCTCCGGCGGTTGTATGGCGACCTCTGGCGGAGACGGTACCGCAAATGCCAGCTGACACTGCAACAGATCCGGGGCTTCCAGGCGACTGTCGCTTTTCCAGTACAAGGTGGTTTCGCATCCGCTGCCAGCGACCGCTTGGGGTTGTTGGTATTCCCACGTGCAGCCGAAAGCCAGATGATCCTGCAAATTCTCGCCGACACCGGGTAAATGAACGACCGGTGCGATGCTGTGTTTTCGCAGTTCATCCGCCGGGCCGATGCCCGACTGCATGAGCACTTTCGGTGATTGCACCGCGCCCATGGACAGAACGACTTCAGATGCGGCATGAAAGCGCCGCCGCTCGCCGGCGATCAACACTTCGACACCGACGGCCCGGGTGCCGACCAGCAACACGCGGGTCACCAACGCCCCGGTCAGCACCGTCAGGTTCGGACAGTGCAAGCGTGGCCGGACGTAAGCGTCGTAAACCGACTCGCGCTTGCCCTGTTTGATGCGCAAGTCGGTGACAGCGATCCCTCCTGGCCCTTCCATCATCTCGCCATTGGGGCTGTCGAATCGAGGGATGCCCAGATCGCTGGCCGCCTCCAGCGTTGCCCACGCAAGGGGTTGAGGCGTGGCCGGCTGTTCGACATGTACCGGCCCACCTGAACCACGCCGGGTGGCGTCCGGGCTGCCTTGCCAGTTTTCGATCCTGCGGTAGTAATCGAGCACCGATGCGTAGCCCCAGGCCGGGTCGCCAGACTCGGCAGCAAAATGCTCCCAATCGCAGCGATGGCCGCGCGACCAGACCATCACGTTGATGCTCGAACCTCCACCGAGCCCCTTGCCCATGCTCAGCGGGAGCCGTCGACCGTTGAGGCGTGGATCGGATTGCCCCTCGAATGCCCAGTCGCGCGTGGAGCCGAGGTTCAGCGGCCATTGCGCCGGTTCGGTCACCTCGGGGCCTGAGTAACCTTCGCCGGCTTCAATCAGCAGAACCCGTGCGCCTGACTCATCGGCAAGCCGCGCAGCGACCACGCAGCCCGACGTGCCGGCACCACAGACAATGAAGTCATAGTCGTGATCGCTTCGAGGGTTCATACGCCCGCTCCCCTTCGATGCCGCGATCACTGCTTAGCAACGCTGTGCACGGCTTTGAGAATCACTGCGGCGACCTCGGCCGGCTGCGATTGCTGCGGGACATGGCTGGCGTGCACTTCTGCAAGGGTCGCACCAATACGCTTGGCGGCAGAACGCTGGACATCGGGATGAATCATCCGGTCTTCGGTAGCGAGCAGGTACCAGGACGGCTTGGTTTTCCAGGACGAAACGGTGGTTTTATCTTCGAAAGCCGAGGCCTTGATCGGCCCTTGCGTGGCGGTCATGACGGCAGTTTGCGCGGCCGGCAGATCCTGAGCGAAGTCCTTGGCCATGCCTTCGGGGGTCAGATAGAGGAAGCCGTTAGCGTCGGCCTTGATCTGACTGATGCCCGGCGGCGTCGGCGCGCCTTTACCCTGCTCGCCACTGGTTTGCCCGGCGTCTGGCGCGAAGGCGGCGACATACACCAGCGCGCTGACTTTCTGGTCGCTGCCAGCCTCGGTGATCACCGTGCCACCCCAGGAGTGACCGACCAGCACCACCTTGCCCTGCTGGTTGTTCAGCGCGCGGCGCGTGGCGGCAACGTCGTCGGCCAGAGAGGTGAGCGGGTTTTGCACAACGGTAACGGCCACGCCTTTGGCTTGCAGCAGTGGCACCACCTTGGCCCAGTCGGAACCGTCGGCGAAGGCGCCGTGTACGATCACCACCGAAGGCGTTGTATCCTGCGCGTGGCTGGCGCCGGCCATGAAGGTACTGGCCAGGGCAAAGGCGACGGTGGCGAATTTCGATTTGATTGTTTTCATTGGATGAGCTCCTGTTCGGGAGTTCAGAGTGTGCTGGCCGGCCTGCGATGTGGGCATCGGTCAATTATCCGACCCCGGGGCATTTTTCATGGATAGTGGCTTGCAACTGGACATCTCACTGGACGGCGCACTGGCAACCATCGCCCAGGTCGGTGACCTCAGCATGGGGCAACCGCTCGGTCACTCCCGGCGCGTTGCCGCTTTGGCGCGGATGCTCGCGCAGGCATGCCATGGCGACGGTGAGCATCTGCAGGTTGCAGAGCAGATTGCCTTGCTGCGCTGGTCTGGGTGCACGGCCAACGCCGAAGGCTTTGCCGACCTGCTGGGCGACGACGTCGATGGTCGCCGCGCGATGCTCGATCTGACCCTGGGCAATGAACAGATGAACGCGGTGCATCAGGCAACCCCGCTGGCCGTGGTGCACTGTGAAGTGTCCGGTGCAATCGCCAAAACCCTCCAGCTCGGAACCGCCGTTGAAGCGGGCCTGTGTCGGGTGTTCGAAACCTACGACGGCACTGGCCGACCACTGGGCGTAAGCCATGAGCACATCCCGGAAGTCGCCTATCAGGTGGTCATGGCCGGTGATCTGGACATTCTCACCCGCGCCCATGGCCTGGACGCGGCGCTGCGCTGGATCAGCGAGCAGTCGGATCGGCGCTATCCCGCATCGCTGGTGTCGTTGCTGGTGGCCAATGCCAAGGAATGGCTGGCGGATCTGGAAACGCTTTCCTCTAAAGTTGAACCCGCGCCCGAGCAGCGTCATGTCTCACTGACTTTGGTCGGAGACATCATTGACTTGAAGCTGCCATGGCTGGCCGGGCATTCGCGTCAGGTCGCCCATGTTGCCGTGGAAGCTGCGCGCCTGTGGGGCCTGGGTGAGCCGACGCTGACAGACATTGGCAAGTCCGCGCTGATTTACGGTCTCGGCCGCGCAGCCGTTTCCAATCACCTATGGAATAGCCCAGGGCCGCTGCCCTACGGTGCGGCAGAGCGAGTGCGCCTGGTGCCTTATTGGACGCAACAGGCGCTCCGACCGGTAGCGGAATTGGCCGCGCCCGCCGAGATAGCCACCCACGCTTATGAACGGCTCGATGGCAGCGGCTATTTTCGCGGGGTGGCGGGTGATGCACTGAATGCCGAATATCGGCTGTTCGCCACCTCGGTCGCCTGGGTGGCGTTGAGGCAAGCCCGGCCATGGCGATCAGCCCACGACGAAACCGCAGCAGCCACGCTACTCAAAAAGGATGCTGGCCGTGGTCTGTTCGATCACGATGTCTGCGAAGCGGTCATTGCTGCCGCCAGTGGCGAGCGCCGCCTGCGGCAACCCAAGCCTTCGCTGCTGACAGCCCGTGAGTGCCGCATTCTCCTGGAAATCAGCCGTGGCGCGAGCAACAAGCAAGTCGCGCAACTGTTGGCTATCAGTCCGAGCACGGTGCGCACGCACATGGAAAGCATCTTTCGCAAACTGCAATGTTCGACCCGGGCAGCCGCCACCCTGAAGGGGCTGACACTGGGCTTGATCGCCTGAGTCCACCCGGTCACGCCTGATCAGCCTGCCTGGCGCGAGCCAGTTCGATGAATGCCCTGGCGGCCGCAGAGGGATTGCGGCGGTTCGGGTAGTACAGGCACAACCTGTCTCGGGGCGGCGTCCAGTCCTCGAGTACCTGCACGAACTCGCCGGTGCGGATTTCGTCACGAACGTCCTGCTCCATGAAAAAGCCCAGCCCCATGCCCGCCTGCACCGCGACCTTGACCACGCTCGATTCATCCAGGGTCAGCGGACCGTTCACATCCAGACGGGTGACTTCTCCGTCCCGCTCGAAATACCAGGGGAAAATCGCCCCGTTCGGCAGTCGCACGCGGATGCATCGATGCCCGGGCAGATCGGACGGCGTGCGCGGTTTGCCGTGTTGTGCAAAATACCCCGGCGAACCGACCACCGCGTAACGTTGCGGCGGGCCGACTGGCACCACAATCACATCGTTGGGCACAAGGCCTGCCGAGCGCACGCCGAAATCGAAGCCGTCAGCCACGATATCCACCAGCCGGCCTTCGGTTACAAGATCAATATGGACTTTCGGATGCTGCTGCAAAAACTCGATCACCAGTGGCAGCAGCGCCGAACGCGCAGCGCTGGCGAAGGCGTTGATGCGCAGCGTGCCCGAGGGTCCGGCGTTTTGCGAGCGCACTGCATCGAGTGCCGCACGCAAATCCTGCAAGGCTGGCCCCACCTGTTCGAGAAACACTCTCCCCGCTTCGGTGATGGCGACGCTACGGGTCGTGCGGTTGAACAGTCGCGATTCGAGGCGCGCTTCCAGTTGCGCAATGGTGTTGCTCAGCGCGGTGGTGGAGACGTCGAGATCAATGGCGGCCTGGCGAAACGACCCCCTTCGAGCCACGGCTATGACGGCGTCCAGTTCATTGAGGGCCAAACGATCCTGAACCATGGATTGTCCTGTTTTTCGGGATAGGTCATTAAGGCTTGTCCCAGTTGAACAAACTATCTGCAGCGCAGCAAGATGACTCCAGTTAATCAATCAGGAGTCAGCCAATGAACCTTCAACTTCCCGCCGTCGTGCAGACGTATGTCACAGTCATCGACGAGAAAGAAATCTACGACGCGACCCATCAATTCCGAGCGCTGGAGATTTCGCCATGCTGAATTCAGGATTGACTGGCAAGCGGGTCCTCGTCACCGGCGGCACCAAGGGAATCGGCAAAGCAGTGGTCGAGTGGTTTCTGGCCGAGGACGCAAAGGTCATCACCTCGGCTCGGCAAGTGGACGTCGAAATGCCGGGAGCACTGCTGGTTGCGGCTGATCTTTCGACACAGGAAGGTTGTGACGCACTCATCGCAGCGGTCCAACAGCAACTGGGCGGCGTCGACATAGTGGTTCATGTCCTGGGTGGCTCGTCGGCCCCCGGTGGTGGTTTTGCAGCGCTCGACGAGGAGCAGTGGCAACGCGAGCTCAATCTGAATTTGCTGCCAGCGGTGCGCCTCGATCGCGCCCTGCTCCCGGGCATGCTCGAGCGTCGGGATGGCGTGGTGATCCATGTCACCTCCATCCAGAGTCGACTGCCACTGCCGGAATCCACCACAGCGTACGCGGCGGCCAAGGCTGCGCTGTCGACCTACAGCAAGAGCCTGTCGAAAGAGGTGTCGCCCAAAGGGGTCCGGGTGGTTCGGGTTTCCCCGGGCTGGGTCGAAACCGAAGCATCGGTGGCATTGGCCGAGCGACTCGCGCAGGAGGCTGGCACTGACTATCAGGGGGGCAAGGACATCATCATGCAAGCCTTGGGCGGTATTCCGCTCGGCCGCCCATCGACGCCAGCTGAAGTGGCTGAGCTGATCGGGTTTGTGGCGTCGCCGCGAGCGGCTTCGATCACAGGAAGTGAATTTGTGATCGACGGCGGGACCATCCCGACAATCTAGCCGCCAGCCTGCGGGTCAAGGACGACTCGCTGAATCCGACCGGCACGCTTACATCCGATGCTGCTCCAGCAAAAAATCCACGAACAAGCGCACCCGCACCGGCATCGCCGCGCCGCCGACGAACACCGCATGAATCGGTTCCTCATCGCCCGGGTTGAACGCTTGCAGCAGCGGGATCAGCGCGCCGCGCTGCAAGTCTTCCCTGACGGTGAACTCGCCAATGCGCGCAATGCCTGCACCGAGCCTGGCGAACTGGGCCAGTGCTTCGCCGCTGCTGCATTCGATGTTGCCGCTGACTTTCAGCGAGAACTCCTTGCCGTCGCGGATAAACGGCCAGTTGGCTTCGGCGCGGCGGAAGTTGAAGCGCAGGCAGTTGTGCTTGAGCAGGTCTTCCGGTTCGAGAGGTGTGCCGTGGCGTTTCAGGTAGTCGGACGATGCGACCACGACTTGGCCGGTGTGGCCGAGCCGGCGTGCGGTCAACGGGCTGTCGGGCAGATGGCCGAAGCGGATGGCGACGTCCGCCTGACCGGCAAGGATGTCGACTACTTCGTCGCCAAGGCTGAGGTCGACGACGATGTTCGGGTAGCGGGCGGTGAAGGCTGCGACCAGCGGCACAATGGTCAGCCGTCCATGGCCAAGGGCGGCACTGACACGCAAGCGGCCCTTGGGTACGCCTTGGTCGGTAATGGCCCCTTCCACTTCGTCCATGTCGGCGAGAATTCGCCGGGCACCGCGCAGGAAGGCCTCGCCCTCGGCGGTAAACGTCAGCGCGCGGGTCGTGCGCAGCAGCAGACGAGTGCCGAGGCGCTGCTCAGCGCGGGCGATGATCCGACTGACCGCCGAAGGCGTCAGCCCCAGCGCACGCGCAGCCGCTGAGAGGCTGCCCTCCTGCGCCACGGTGACGAACACGCTCATTTCCCCTGATCTGCCGTTGAAGTCCATTCGTGCCTCTTACGCAAAGGTGATTGCCAAAATCGCCATCTACCGCCTGAAAACGATGGATCGTAGCATTGGCGGCATAGATGAGGAGACTTTCCATGCGTATCAATCCACCACTTGTTGCACTCGCTGTCGGCGCCTTTGGCATCGGCGTCACCGAGTTCGCGCCGATGGGCATGTTGCCCGGCATCGCCGCCGATCTCGGCGTTTCCATTCCCGCTGCGGGGTTGCTGGTCAGTGCCTACGCCTTGGGCGTGCTGCTTGGCGCGCCGTTGATGACCCTGACCACCGGCAAGATCCCGCGGCGCTATCTGCTGATCGGGCTGATGGCGATTTTCACCCTGGGTAACCTGATGTCGGCGCTGGCCACCGACTACTACAGCCTGATGGTCGCCCGGGTGATCACCTCGCTCAATCACGGCGCATTCTTTGGGGTTGGTTCGGTGGTTGCCGCCAGTGTGGTCGCGCCGGAAAAACGTGCCGGCGCCGTGGCAGCGATGTTCATGGGCCTGACGTTGGCGACCATTGGCGGTGTGCCGCTGGCGGCGTGGTTTGGTGAACTGTTTGGCTGGCGCACTGCGTTCTGGGGCATTACCGGCCTCGGCGTGCTGACCATGATCGCCTTGTGGTTCGCCCTGCCCAATCTGAAAGCAGAGCAAGGCGCGGGTGCGATGGCGGAAATACGTGTATTGGGCCGAGGTCCGGTACTGGCGGCGCTGGCCCTGACCGTGGTCGGCTCAAGCGCAATGTTCACCGTGTTCACCTACATCGCGCCGATTCTCAGCAGCGAAACCCACGCCTCAGCCGCGTTCATCACCGCGATGCTGGTGTTGTTCGGAATCGGTTTGACGCTGGGCAATATGTGGGGCGGCAAGGCTGCCGACCGTTCTATCGACCGCACCCTGATCGTGTCGCTGAGCGCATTGATTGTGGTGTTGCTCGCATTCACGGTGCTGATGCGCTGGCCGCTGCCGGCCGCCGTGGCCATTCTGATCTGGGGTATCGCCAGCTTCGCTTTGGTACCGCCGCTGCAGATGCGCGTGATGGAAGCCGCCAAGGACGCGCCGAATCTGGCTTCGGCGGTGAACATCGGTGCGTTCAATTTCGGCAACGCGATCGGCGCGGCGCTCGGTGGCGCGGTGATCAATGCCGGGCTGGGTTATCCGGCGATATCCCTGGCCGGCGCGGCGATGGCTGGTCTGGGCCTGCTGATGGTGCTGACGTTCGCCTGGCGCTCCAGAGCCAGTGCCGCTGCGCTGGCGTAAGTCTTCGCAGCGCTACGCCCCGCCCTGCTGATATTCGCGGGGCGTGCAGCCGAACTCGCGACGGAACACCGTGTGCAGATATTGCGCAGACTTGAAGCCGCAGGCTTGGGCAATGTCGGCAATCGCCGCATCGGTGTTCTTCAAACCGCTGGTAGCCGCCGCCAGTTTGAAACGCAGAATCTCGTCATGCACGCTGCAACCGCGCTCAGCGCGGAAATGCGCTTCCAGCGATGAGCGCGACACCCCGACATAGGCCGCCACTTGCGCGGTCTTGATGCCCTGGCAGGCATATTGGCGGATGAACAGCAGCGCTTGCATGACGTAGGGATTGCCCAGTGGTTGGTGCAGGCTCGACACCTGCACGTTGACCGCGTCCGGCGGAATCAGGATTTGCGTACCGGTGGACGGCATGCCGTGGAGCATCTGGTGCAGCAATTGCGCAGCGGTGCGGCCCATGGTTTCGGTGCCCTGAATCACCGAACTCAGCGGTACGCGAGTCAGGCTGCGGGTCAGCGGGTCATTGTCGATGCCGATCAGCGCGACCTGCTCCGGCACGGCGATGCCGGCGGTCAGGCAGGCTTGCAGCAACTGCCGGGCACGGGCGTCGCTGACGGCGATGATGCCGATCGGTTTGGGCAGGCTGTGCAGCCAGGCGATCAGTTGTTCGACGGCGCTGTCCCACAGCGGCGCGCTGGTGCCCATGCCGCGATAGATCTCGGCGTGCAGGCCGTCTCGTTGCATCAGTTTGCGAAAGGCTTTTTCTCGCTCCTGCGCCCAGCGATTGGCCTGCGCTTCCGGCAGGCTGAAACAGGCAAAGCGCTGCAATCCCGCCTCGACCAGATGCGAATAAGCCAAGGCGATCAATGCGTTGTTATCGGTGGCGACATAGGGGATCGCTTTCGGATAGGCGCGTGCATCCTCGTAGGAACCGCCCACCGCCACCACCGGCAAATGAATGTCAGCCAGCGCCTCGCCAATCAGCGGATCGTCGAAATCGGCAATGATCCCGTCACCCTGCCAGCGCTCGATGCCTTTCAAGCGGCAGAGAAAGTCCTCTTCCAGAAACAGGTCCCAGGAAGCGCGGGTGCTGCTCAAGTAGTTGCCGATGCCGCTGATGATGCCACGGTCGTAGATCTTGCTGCCGTTGAACAACAGGGCGATGCGGTGCACGGGCGGTAGGCTCTTCATTCAGTATCCGGATTTTGCGTCAAGCCATTCGCGAGCAGGCTCGCTCCCACAGGGTTTTGTGAACGACACAAGTTCAATGTGGGAGCGAGCCTGCTCGCGAAAGCGGCCTCAAATTGTTTTTGTACTGTTCCAGGCCGCCATGTCGCGGCGACGATGGACACAGACTAGGCCTGCGAGCGCTGAAGCTCAATACGCAAAATCGCACTCGCAGTTGAGGCTTTTCATAATCAGCGGGCACGGGGCCGTTGCTAGTATCGAGACACCGCCAAGAACAACAAGGACAAGGTCCATGCAGTATTTCCCCAATATCGAGCCGGTTCGCTACGAAGGCCCGAACAGTGATTCGCCCCTCGCATTCCGTCACTACGACGCCGACAAACTGATCCTCGGCAAACCCATGCGCGAACACCTGCGCATGGCCGCCTGCTACTGGCACACTTTCGTCTGGCCGGGCTCCGATGTGTTCGGTGCCGGCACCTTCAAACGCCCGTGGCAACGCAGTGGCGAACCGATGGAACTGGCTATCGGCAAGGCTCAAGCCGCATTCGAGTTCTTCAGCAAACTGGGCATCGATTACTACTGCTTTCACGACACGGACGTCGCCCCGGAAGGCAATTCGCTGAAGGAGTACCGCGAACACTTCGCACAAATGGTCGATCGCCTTGAGCAACATCAGGAACAGAGCGGTATCAAGTTGCTCTGGGGCACCGCCAACTGCTTCAGCAATCCTCGTTTTGCCGCCGGTGCCGCGAGCAATCCCGATCCGGAAGTGTTCGCCTGCGCCGCCGCGCAAGTGTTCAGCGCAATGAACGCGACTCATCGCCTCAAGGGTTCCAACTACGTTCTGTGGGGCGGTCGTGAAGGCTACGAAACCCTGCTCAATACCGACTTGAAACGCGAGCGCGAACAACTCGGGCGCTTCATGCGCATGGTGGTCGAGCACAAGCACAAGATCGGTTTCACCGGCGACCTGCTGATCGAACCCAAGCCGCAGGAGCCGACCAAGCACCAATACGATTACGACAGCGCCACGGTGTTCGGCTTCCTCCAGCAGTACGGCCTGGAGAAGGAAATCAAGGTCAACATCGAGGCCAACCACGCGACCCTGGCCGGCCACAGCTTTCATCACGAAATCGCCACGGCTGCCTCGCTGGGGATCTTCGGCAGCATCGACGCCAACCGTGGCGATCCGCAGAACGGCTGGGACACAGACCAGTTCCCCAACAGCGTCGAAGAAATGACCTTGGCGACCTATGAAATCCTCAAGGCCGGCGGTTTCAAGAATGGCGGTTTCAACTTCGACTCCAAGGTGCGCCGGCAGAGCCTCGACGAGATCGACCTGTTCCACGGTCATGTTGGCGCCATGGACGTCCTCGCCCTGTCGCTGGAGCGCGCCGCTGCGATGGTTGAGAACGATCAATTGCAAACCCTCAAGGACCAACGCTACGCCGGCTGGCGTCAGCCGTTCGGGCAAGCGGTGATGGCGGGCGACTTCAATCTCGAGTCGCTGGCCGAGCACGCGTTCACCAACGAGCTGAACCCGCAAGCCGTCAGCGGCCGCCAGGAAATGCTCGAAAACATCGTCAACCGTTACCTGTATCGCTGATCGCCGAGACCCTCTGTCGACGCAACGACGCTGTGACAATTGCACGACAATTCTGTGCCTGCTGCGTCGGCAGATTCTCTACAGTTCTACCAGCCCGATTCATCGTCAGGCCGTGTCTTTCCAACAAAAATAAAAGGACGCACCACCATGAAGAACTTGAAACGTACGCTGCTGGCCAGTGCCCTGGCGTTGTTGGCCCTGCCGGTAATGGCCGACGCAACCCATCCGAAAATCGGTTTCTCCATTGATGACCTGCGTCTGGAACGCTGGTCGCGCGATCGCGATTACTTCGTCGCGGCGGCGGAGAAAATGGACGCCAAAGTCTTCGTGCAATCGGCGGACGCCAACGAGCAGAAGCAGATTTCGCAGATCGAAAACCTCATCTCTCGCGGCGTCGATGTAATCGTCATCGTGCCGTTCAACGCGACAGTGCTGACCAACGCCGTCGCCGAGGCGAAGAAAGCCGGGATTAAAGTGGTGTCTTACGACCGGCTGATTCTCAACGCCGATGTCGACGCCTACATTTCCTTCGATAACGAAAAAGTCGGCGAAATGCAGGCCGGCGGCGTGCTGAAAGCAGCGCCCAAGGGCAATTACTTTCTGTTAGGTGGCGCGCCGACCGACAACAACGCCAAGATCCTCCGTGAAGGCCAGATGAAAGTGCTGCAACCGGCCATCGACAAGGGCGATATCAAGATCGTTGGCCAGCAGTGGGTCAAGGAATGGAACCCGACCGAAGCGCTGAGCATCGTCGAAAACGCGCTGACCCGTAACAACAACAAAATCGACGGCATCGTCGCCTCCAACGACGCTACCGCTGGCGGCGCCATCCAGGCATTGGCCGCGCAGCAACTGGCCGGCAAGGTGCCGATTTCCGGTCAGGACGCCGACCTCGCAGCGGTCAAACGCGTGATCGCCGGCACGCAAACCATGACCGTTTACAAACCGCTGAAACTCATCGCCTCCGAAGCGGCCAAGCTCTCGGTGCAACTGGCACGCAACGAAAAACCGGCCTACACCTCGCAGTACGACAACGGCAGCAAAAAGGTCGACACCATCCTGCTCACGCCAACGCCGTTGACCAAGGACAACATCGACTTGCTCGAACAGGACGGCTTCTACACCAAGGCGCAGATTGCCGGGCAGTGATCCGGTCGTAAATCTTGATCAGACCTGTGGGAGCGAGCCTGCTCGCGAAAGCGGAGTGTCAGTCAGTAAAGCTCTGTCTGAAAAGGCGCCTTCGCGAGCAGGCTCGCTCCCACACAGGTTCAGTGGTGTTTGAGTCCCTGGTATACGAGCCTTTTCCATGTCCGACTATCTGCTGCAAATGAACGGCATCGTCAAAACCTTCGGCGGTGTCAAAGCGCTCAACGGCATCGACATCAAGGTCAGGCCCGGTGAATGCGTGGGCCTGTGCGGCGAGAATGGCGCCGGCAAGTCGACGCTGATGAAGATCCTTTCGGCGGTCTATCCCCATGGCACCTGGGACGGCGAAATCCTCTGGGACGGGCAACCGCTCCGGGCGCAATCGATCAGCGAAACCGAGGCCGCCGGCATCGTCATCATCCATCAGGAACTGACCCTGGTTCCGGATCTGTCGGTGGCGGAAAACATCTTCATGGGCCATGAGCTGACGCTGCCCGGCGGGCGCATGAACTACCCGGCGATGATCCACCGCGCCGAAGCCTTGATGCGTGAATTGAAAGTGCCGGACATGAACGTGTCGCTACCGGTTTCGCAGTACGGCGGCGGCTATCAGCAACTGGTGGAAATCGCCAAGGCCCTGAACAAACAGGCGCGTCTGCTGATTCTCGACGAACCCTCCTCGGCCCTGAGCCGCTCGGAAATCGAAGTGCTGCTGGACATCATCCGCGACCTCAAAGCCAAGGGCGTCGCCTGCGTCTACATCTCGCACAAACTCGATGAAGTCGCCGCCGTATGCGACACCATTTCGGTGATCCGCGACGGCAAACACATCGCCACCACCGCCATGGCCGACATGGACATTCCACAGATCATCACGCAGATGGTCGGCCGCGAAATGAGCAACCTCTACCCCAGCGAGCCGCATGAGATTGGCGAGGTGATTTTCGAGGCGCGCCACATTACCTGCTATGACGTCGACAACCCCAAGCGTAAACGGGTCGATGACATTTCCTTCAGCCTCAAGCGCGGCGAGATTCTTGGCATTGCCGGGCTGGTCGGGGCCGGCCGCACCGAGCTGGTCACCGCACTGTTCGGCGCTTACCCCGGCCGCCATGAAGGCGAAGTCTGGCTGGACGGCCAGCCAATCGACACGCGCACGCCGCTGAAAGCGATCCGCGCCGGCCTGTGCCTGGTGCCTGAAGATCGCAAGCGCCAAGGCATCATTCCGGATCTCGGTGTCGGTCAGAACATCACCCTCGCCGTGCTCGAGAGTTATTCGAAAATGACCCGCATCGATGCCGAAGCCGAACTGGGCTGCATCGACCGGGAAATCTCCCGCCTGCATCTGAAGACCGCAAGTCCGTCCCTGCCGATCACCAGCCTGTCGGGCGGCAATCAGCAAAAAGCCGTACTGGCCAAGATGCTGCTGGCCAAACCGCGCGTGCTGATTCTCGACGAGCCGACCCGAGGCGTGGACGTCGGCGCCAAGTATGAGATCTACAAGTTGATGGGCGCGCTCGCCGCTGAGGGCGTGTCGATCATCATGGTTTCGTCGGAACTGGCCGAAGTGCTCGGCGTCTCCGACCGCGTGCTGGTGATCGGCGAAGGCCAGTTGCGCGGCGACTTCGTCAACCATGAGCTGACCCAGGAACAGGTACTCGCCGCCGCCCTCAGCCAGCCGGGCAGCCATAACAATAATGATCGGAAAACCGCGTAAATGAATCAGGTCAAACAACTGTTCACCCGCTACAAAATGCTCGCGCTGGTATTCGCCGTGGTGCTGATCTGGCTGTTCTTCAGCTGGCAGACCGAAGGCGGTTTCCTCACCCCGCGCAACCTTTCCAACCTGCTGCGGCAGATGTCGATCACCGGCATCCTCGCCTGCGGCATGGTGCTGGTGATCATCAGCGGCGAGATCGATTTGTCGGTGGGCTCATTGCTCGGCCTGCTGGGTGGCCTCGCGGCGATACTCGACGTGGTCTATCACATTCCGTTGCTGGCGAATCTGAGCCTGGTCGCCCTGTGCGGCCTGATGATCGGCCTCGCCAACGGCTACATGGCGGCGTACTTGCGCATACCGTCATTTATCGTCGGGCTCGGTGGCATGTTGGCGTTTCGCGGGATTTTGCTGGGGATCACCGGCGGCACCACCATCGCCCCGGTATCGCCGGAGCTGGTCTATGTCGGCCAAGGTTATCTGCCCCACGCGATCGGCACTGGCCTGGGTGTGCTGCTGTTTGCGCTGACAGTGTTCCTGACCTGGAAACAACGACGCAATCGCGCCCTGCATGGCCTGGCGGCGCATTCACTGGTGCGTGATGTTGTGCGCGTGCTGGTGATCGGCGCGGTGCTGGCCGGTTTTGTTCAGACCCTCAACAGCTATGACGGCATTCCCGTGCCGGTGCTGCTGTTGCTGATTCTGCTCGGGGTGTTCAGTTACGTCACCAGCCAGACCGTGTTCGGCCGCCGGGTCTATTCGGTCGGCAGCAACATGGAAGCCACGCGCCTGTCAGGCATCAATGTGCAGGCGGTCAAGCTGTGGATCTTCGGCATCATGGGCGTGATGTGCGCCCTCGCCGGCGTGGTCAACACCGCACGCCTCGCCGCCGGCTCACCGTCCGCCGGCAGCATGGGCGAGCTCGACGCCATAGCCGCCTGCTTCATCGGCGGCACCTCCATGCGCGGCGGCTCCGGCACCGTCTACGGCGCCCTCCTCGGCGCACTGGTGATTACCAGCCTGGATAACGGCATGTCGATGCTCGACGTCGACAGTTACTGGCAGATGATCGTCAAGGGCAGCATTCTGGTCTTAGCGGTCTGGGTGGATGTGAGTACGCGTACGGCGCGGCGTTGATCGCCGCGAGCCTGGAGATATCTGCTTCAAAAGGGAGCAAGGACGCAAGCCGCTGCTACGCTACGTAACACAATATTATGGAATACCAGATACCATAAACGCTGCTTCAAACGCTTGGTCCGCTCTGGCTCAATGGCTTCGAAGGCCTTGCACAGCTTGGCCCGTATCTTGCTCCTCCAGTGCATATCGCGCTCAAGGTCTATGGCCATGCCTGCATCCTCCGCAAATTTCGGCGACGCTCACACCCGCTCTTCAAGCGCGGTGTGTGCGTTGCCGTGCGCAGCCATGGCGCGTTATCTCCGTCGATTCCGCTCTTCGTCCTCCATCGTGCTGCCGCAGCTGCCATCCTGCGTGAGCGCGAAGCAAAACGGTTTCTGGCAGATAGTCAGGTAACACCTCCCCACGAGAGTCTCTCTCGATCTCTCGCAGTTTCCGCCTTGGCGGATCGCTGCGCACCGTCATTACCGAGTTTTCTGGTGAGTCCCTCCGGCTCGCCCGACGCTCTGCATCCGGAACAAACCTGATGAACCAAAACACCGCCTTGCTTGTGATCGATATGCAAAAGGAAGATGGCTTCCCGCTCGAACGCTTCGATCAAGTGGTCGATAACGCCGCATCCCTGATCGATCGCGCTCGCCAGTTGCACATCCCGATTTTCTATACCCGCCATGTCAACGACGCTCCGGGCCGCGATCTGGCGCTGGGCGAACCGGTAGACGACCAAGGCAGGCCAACGACTTACCGCGCCGGCACATCTGCGATCGAGATCATTGACGCCCTGGCGCCTCGAGACGCTGACGTCGTCATCGATAAACGCCGCTACAGCGCCTTCCACGGCACCCGTTTGGCTCAGATGCTCAACCGCCGAGGCATCAAGCAACTGGTGGTCATCGGCGTGCTGACGGATGTGTGTGTCATGAGCAGTCTGTTCGACGCCTATCAGCACGACTTCCAGGTCAGCCTTGTCGCTGACGCCTGTAGTGCGACTACAGAGGGAGCGCATTACTCGGCACTGTTCATCCTTTCCAACTGGCTGTACGGGCTGGAGCTCTTCACCACCGAGCAGTTGTCGAGACGCTGGAACAACGAGCCCGCAACATCGCTTCGAACCGCCGAACCCGATCACCTCGCCTTCCAGCCAGATGAATTCCCACAAGTCGTAGCGCGCTTTCAACGCCGCCTCGTCGACGCCTGCTGAACGGAGACAGACATGAAAGTTGAAAAACGCAGCATCGACTTTATCCCTGAGAGCGAGCGTCACGGTCGGCCACGTTCCCTGTTCTTCGTCTGGTTTGGTGCCAACGCCAACATCACCACGGTAGCGGCTGGAGTGTTGCCCATCAGCCTGGGACTCAATCTTTTCTGGAGTGCGCTATCGATCCTTACCGGTTCGCTGATTGGTGCAATTTTCATGGCTTCGCACTCCGCGCAGGGGCCGAGACTGGGTATTCCGCAGATGATCCAGAGCCGGGCACAATTCGGGGTTTTCGGCGCCATCGTCCCGCTGCTGTTCGTCATGCTTATTTACTTGGGCTTTTTCGTCAGCAACACGCTGTTGGCTGCTCAGGCGGTGAGCGACCTGAGCCCGTTGAGCACCGCTGGCAACATCGCTCTGCTGGGCGCGGCATGCTTCCTGGTCGCGCTGTTCGGCTACCAATTGATTCATCGCGTGCAGAAGCTGCTTTCGCTGATTTCGATTGCGGTGTTCGGCATCGCCACCCTGCTCGCCCTCGCGCTGCCGATAGAGGCCGGCCAATGGACCGCGCAGGGTTTCAATCTGGTCAGCTTCCTCGCCTCCGTCAGTATCGCGGTCACTTGGCAACTGTCCTACGCACCTTACGTGGCGGATTACTCTCGCTATTTGCCGAGCGCCACATCCACCCGCCAAGTGTTTTGGTACAGCTATGCCGGTACCGTGATCGGCGGAAGCTGGATGATGTTGTTAGGCGCCGTACTGGCCAAGGGCATGGTGGGGTTCTCCGATAATGTCGGGC
Organism: Pseudomonas sp. Sample_9; assembly: GCF_004307535.1. Lineage (NCBI taxonomy): Bacteria > Pseudomonadati > Pseudomonadota > Gammaproteobacteria > Pseudomonadales > Pseudomonadaceae > Pseudomonas > Pseudomonas sp. Sample_9. The sequence goes on along the minus strand of NZ_RAZO01000224.1, from coordinate 20,219 downwards.
TGCATCTGATAGGCCTGCTCGGAGGAGGCACCCTGCTGATGGTGGCATTCGTGCTTTACGGCCAGATCGCCATCAACGTGTTCAACCTGTATGGCGCTTTCATGTCGACGGTCACGATGATCGAGCCTTTCTCTGCGCTCAAAATCACCCCGCCTGTACGTGCGGGATTCCTGCTGATCATCTGCACGACCGCTACCGGTTTATGCACTCTGGCGCAGGACGACTTTCTGCAGTTCTTCCTGAATTTCATTTTTTTCATGAGCTACTTTCTGATCCCCTGGACGGCGATCAATCTTGTCGACTACTACGCGCTGCGCAAAGGCGTTTACCGGATTACCGACATCTTCGATCCGGCAGGTATCTACGGTCGGGTGAACTGGACAGCAATCGCAATATTCATTTGCACTATTGCTCTGGAAATTCCGTTCATGAACACCTCGATGTACGTCGGGCCTGTTGCCACCAGCCTGCAAGGCGTCGACCTGGCGTGGGCCGTTGGCTTGCTGTTCCCTGCGTGCGCTTACTACGCCCTCATGCGCCGGCGCGGTTCGCTGTTGATCAAGGCAACGGGAGTCTGACTGAGCAGAGCAGATCTGCTTTCCAAAACCCGGAGACAGGGGCTGAGGTCTGTGAGCGCAGACGTCAGCCCCTCTTCGGACCAGCCCGTCAGGGCATGCGCATCTCATACGCAGTGCCGGACCTTAACCATCTGTAATGCACGAACGTCTGCTAGGATCGCAACTCACTGACGGAACAGGAGCACGGTGCGTGAGCAAGCACAATGCGAGCAGCGACAGCGTTTCCAAGGGCATAGTGCTGATCAGCGCTGCTGTCTTTCTGCTCTCGCTGGCCGATGCAGCGGTCAAATACTTCAGCGCACGCCTACCGCTCTGGCAGCTGTTCCTCCTGGTGTCTTGTCTGTCGGTTCCCGCCCTTGGAGTCTGGCTCGGCAGGCACATCAGATCGGGCCGCCAGGGGATTGCTTCGGTGTACTGGGTGACCGTCCGGAGCATCCTGCTTTTGTTGATGTGGGTAACGTATTACGCGGCATTACCGCTGATTCCATTATCAGTGGCTGCCGTGGCGATCTACACGACGCCCCTGTTCATTGCGCTTTTTTCCACCCTTTATGGAGGTGAGCCGTTATCACTGCGTGGCTGGGTGGCGATAGCAACAGGCTTTGCGGGTGTCGCAACGGTGTTACGTCCAGGCTCGGACATCTTCGTTCTCGCAACGCTGCTGCCCGTCATCGCTGCTGTGTTCTACGCGCTTGCGATGGTAGTGACGCGCCGACATTGTCGCAGTGAACATCCACTGGTATTGGCTCTTGGTTTGAATACAGCTTTCCTCGTCGCCGCCAGCATCGGCGCAATCGCTACGCTGATGGTCAGTGACACGGCTGCCACAACTGGCGGTTTTCTACTCTCCCCATGGCAAACGCTTGATTGGCAAGTGACACTGTTCATCTTCTGCTATGCCTGCGCTCTGATCTTCATCAACACCGCTACCGCCAAGGCTTATCAAATCGCGCCCGCGGCACTGATCGGCACGTTTGATTACGCCTACCTGGTTTTTGCCTGTCTTTGGGGTTACGTGGTGTTCCACGAGGTCCCGGATATTTTTACATGGGCAGGAATGGCGTTGATTTTGATTGCCGGCTTGCTGGTAATCCGCGCCCAGAAAGACGGCCAGTAACTTCTCCTGTGACAGTTGACAGTCGGGCCTTCTGACAGTGTTTTGCCTTTTCTGGTCAATTCCCCGGCAAATCAGATATTTCTGCCTAGACTTGAACATGTCTCGGCACTTGAACGCGTTCAGCGCGTCGAGCGGTCATCACAATAAAAACAAGAGGAATCACCCAGATGCTCAGATCTCTGTTCAGCGCACTTGCCTGCGCTTTGGCGGTAAGCAGCATGAACCCGGCCATGGCGGCAGACCCGGTGATCATCAAGTTCTCGCATGTGGTCGCTGACCAGACGCCCAAGGGGCAAGGTGCGTTGCTGTTCAAGAAACTGGTCGAGGAACGCTTGCCGGGCAAGGTCAAAGTCGAGGTGTACCCCAACTCCTCGCTCTTTGGTGACGGCAAGGAAATGGAAGCTTTGTTGCTCGGCGATGTGCAGATGATTGCGCCGTCGCTGGCCAAGTTCGAGCAGTACACCAAGTCAGTGCAGTTGTTCGACCTGCCCTTCCTCTTCAATGACATCAACGCTGTCGACCGCTTTCAACTGAGCCCGCAGGGTCAGGGCCTGCTCAAATCCATGGAAAGCAAAAACATCACCGGCCTGGCTTATTGGCACAACGGCATGAAACAACTGTCGGCCAACAAGCCACTGCGTGTACCGGCTGATGCGCGCGGCCTGAAGTTCCGCGTGCAGGCCTCGGCGGTGCTGGAGGAGCAGTTCAAGGCGGTGCGCGCCAATCCGCGCAAGATGAGTTTTGCCGAGGTATATCAAGGCCTGCAGACCGGTGTGGTCAACGGGGCGGAGAATCCTTACTCGAACATCTACAGCCAGAAGATGCATGAAGTGCAGAAGTACATCACCGAATCCAACCACGGTGTACTGGACTACATGCTGATCACCAACACCAAGTTCTGGAACGGCCTGCCGCCCGACGTGCGCAGCGAACTGGACAAGATCGTCGTGGAAGTCACCACCCACGTGAACAAGGAAGCCCAACAACTGAACGAGGGTGACAAGCAGCGCATCCTTGCCGCCAAAACCACGGAAATCATCACGCTTACGCCAGAAGAACGTGCGCAATGGCGCGATGCGATGAAACCGGTGTGGAAGAAATTCGAAGGCGAAATCGGCGCTGAGCTGATCTCTGCCGCCGAAGCCGCAAACCAGGCGCAATAATCCCAAGGCAGGCGCCGCTGCGTCGGCGCCTGCCCGTCTTCACTCGACGTGAGATGCCATCCATGAAAGCGCTTCGGCGAATCTGGGAACACTTCGAGGAAGGCTTCATCGTCTTCCTTCTGGCGGCCATGACCCTCGTCACGTTTGTCTACGTGATCCTCAATAACTTCTACAGCCTGTTTTACTGGCTCGCCGATCATTGGCCGGCAGCGAGTGTCCCGCTGTTCGCTGTTGGCGATCAGATCATGGGCATGGCGCAGGCCATGACCTGGAGCACCGCCCTGACCAAAGCGCTGTTCGGCTGGCTGATTTTTTTCGGCCTGGCCTATGGCGTGCGCACCGCCGGGCATATCGGTGTCGACGCACTGGTCAAACTGGCGCGCAGATCGGTACAGCGCTACATCGGCATTTTGGCCTGCCTGTGCTGCCTGGCCTACGCAGGGCTGCTGGCCGTCGCCAGCTTCGAATGGATTGAAACCTTGATGAACGCCGGTATCGGCGCCGAGGATCTCGGCCATTTCGGCGTCATGCAGTGGCATATCGGGTTGATCGTGCCGCTGGGCTTCGCGCTGGTGTTCATCCGCTTCGCTGAAATTCTCCTGCGCATCATGTTTAACCGTCAGACCGGCCTCGGCCTGGCCGATGAAGCGGCCGACGCGCTGAAACTTGCCGAACACGAGGAAGACAAGCCATGACCATCGCTTTCCTGTTCGTGGCCCTGTTCGCCTTGATGTTCATCGGCGTGCCGATCGCCATCTCGCTTGGGCTGGCCGGCTCCCTGACGATCATTTTCTTCAGTCCCGACTCGGTGCGCTCGCTGGCGATCAAACTGTTCGAGACCTCGGAACACTACACGCTGCTGGCCATTCCGTTCTTCCTGCTGGCCGGGGCCTTCATGACCACCGGTGGCGTCGCCCGCCGGCTGATCGACTTCGCCAACGCCTGTGTCGGGCATATTCGCGGCGGCCTGGCCATCGCGGCGGTGCTGGCCTGCATGCTGTTCGCCGCCCTCTCCGGTTCAAGTCCCGCCACGGTCGCTGCGGTGGGCTCGATTGCGATTGCCGGGATGGTCCGTTCCGGCTACCCGCAAGCGTTCGGCGCAGGGATCATCTGCAACGCCGGTACGCTGGGCATCCTTATCCCGCCGTCGATCGTGATGGTGGTTTACGCCGCTGCTACAGAGACTTCCGTGGGCAAGCTGTTCATGGCCGGCGTGGTGCCTGGCCTGCTGCTGGGCACGGCATTGATGGTGGCAATCTACATCGTTGCGGTGAAGAAAAATCTCCCCGCCTTGCCGCGTGCGACGCTTCGCGAGTTTCTGAGTACGGCACGCCAGGCAATATGGGGCCTGTTGCTGATGGTGATCATCCTCGGCGGCATCTATTCGGGCATGTTCACCCCGACCGAAGCTGCCGCAGTGGCAGCCGTCTATTCGGCCTTTATCGCTCTGTTCGTCTACAAGGATCTGACCTTTCGCGAGACCCCCAAGGTTCTGCTCGACTCGGCCAAGCTGAGCATCATGCTGATGTTCATCATTGCCAACGCCATGCTGTTCGCCCATGTGCTGACCACCGAACAGTTACCTCAACAAATCACTGCCTGGGTGATCGACGCCGGCCTGACGCCGGTGACGTTCCTGCTGGTGGTCAACATTGTGCTGTTGATTGCCGGCGCGTTCATGGAACCGTCGGCGATCATCCTGATCCTGGCGCCCATCCTTTTTCCTATCGCGATGAAACTGGGCATCGATCCGATTCACCTCGGCATCATCATGGTGGTCAACCTTGAGATCGGCCTGATCACGCCACCGGTGGGCCTGAACCTGTTCGTGACCTCGGCGGTGACCGGCATGTCCTTGCCCGCCACAGTCAAAGCCGCGATGCCCTGGTTGTCGATTCTGCTGTTGTTCCTGATCCTGATTACTTACGTGCCGTGGATCTCACTGGTGCTGCCGAACTGGCTGGGGATGAACTGACGTCGTTACGATCACGTCCAGCCGGGATCGACCAAAGTGCAATCACTCTGCTTAAAACCATAACAAGACGGAGAAGTGCCCCCATGCGAGTCAAAACACGCTTTGCCCTGCTGGCCGCCGCCACGCTGACCCTTAGCAGTGCTGCGCAGGCCGCGCCCGTGTTCATCAATATCCTCACCGGCGGAACCAGCGGGGTTTACTACCCGATCGGCGTCGGCCTGTCGCAAATCTACAGCGACGGTATTGCCGGTTCGAAGACATCGGTGCAGGCCACCAAAGCGTCGGTGGAAAACCTCAATTTGCTACAGGCCGGTCGCGGCGAGTTGGCCCTGGCTTTGGGCGACTCAGTGGCCGACGCCAAAAACGGCGTGGAAGACGCCGGCTTCAAAACACCACTGACCAAGTTGCGCGCCTTGGGCGGCGCCTATCCCAATTACATCCAAATCGTCGCCAGCAAAGAGTCGGGGATCAAAAGCCTCGCCGATCTCAAGGGCAAGACCATCTCGGTAGGCGCCCCAAAATCCGGCACCGAATTGAATGCGCGGGCGATATTCAAAGCGGCCGGCCTGACCTACGAGGACATGGGCAAGGTGCAATATCTGCCGTTTGCCGAATCGGTGGAATTGATCAAGAACCGGCAACTGGACGCCACCCTGCAATCGTCAGGACTGGGCATGGCCGCCATTCGTGACCTGTCGTCGGTGATGCCGCTGAACTACGTGGCTATCCCGAGCGAAGTGGTGACAAAAATCGGCAATCCGGCCTATCAGAGCGCAATGATCCCGGCCAACACCTACGACGGACAGGCCGAAGCCGTGCCCACCGTGGCAATCACCAATATTCTGGTGACCCGCGCCGACCTTCCGGATGACGTCGTCTATGACATGACCCGCCTGCTGTTCGACAACCTGGGGCGCTTGGGTAACTCCCATTCGGCGGCCAAGGACATCAAGCTGGAAGCGGCTGCGAAAAACCTGCCGATCGCGCTGCACCCCGGCGCCGAGCGCTACTACAAGGAAAAAGGCGCTTTATAAGCGCTTGTGCGCAGTGGCGTGACGGCCACTGCAGCGTCGATTCCTTTGTGTGGTCATGAGGAAGGCAGCCAATGAGTGACGAGCATCACGGTATTTCCGCGAACCCGCGGGACTGGCCGAAAACCCTGTTTTACGTAGCGTTGCTGTTCTCGATTTTCCAGATCGTCACCGCAGCCTTTTCTCCTCTCTCCAGCCAAGTGCTGCGTGCGGTGCACGTCGGCTTCCTGCTGTGGGTGGTGTTTCTCAGTTATCCCGCACGCGGCACAGACCGTCCGTGGCAACCGCTGGCGTGGCTGTTGAGCCTGGCCGCCATCGCTACCGCGCTGTATCAATGGGTGTTCGAGGCCGACCTGATCCAGCGCTCCGGTGATCTGACGTCGGCGGATCTGGTTATCGGGATCGTGTTGATCGCTCTGGTTTTCGAAGCCGCACGACGAGTGATGGGCATCGCGCTGCCGGTGATTTGCGGGTTGTTCCTGGCGTACGGCCTGTTCGGGGAATACCTGCCCGGCGAACTGGCCCATCGCGGCTACGGTTTCGACCAGATCATCAACCAGCTGTCGTTCGGCACCGAAGGGCTGTACGGCACGCCGACCTATGTGTCGGCGACCTACATTTTCCTGTTCATCCTGTTTGGCGCGTTCCTTGAGCAGGCCGGCATGATCAAGCTGTTTACCGACTTCGCCATGGGCTTGTTCGGGCACAAGCTGGGAGGCCCGGCGAAAGTGGCCGTGGCCTCGTCGGCCTTGATGGGGACAATTACCGGCTCCGGGATTGCCAACGTCGTGACCACCGGGCAATTCACCATTCCGCTGATGAAGCGCTTTGGCTATCGCGCCGCGTTCGCCGGCGGCGTGGAAGCCACCTCCAGCATGGGCAGCCAGATCATGCCTCCGGTGATGGGCGCGGTCGCCTTCATCATGGCTGAAACCATCAATGTGCCCTTCGTCGAAATCGCCAAGGCGGCGCTGATACCCGCCCTGCTGTATTTCGGCTCGGTATTCTGGATGGTCCATCTGGAAGCCAAGCGCTCCAACCTCAAGGGCCTGCCCAAAGACCAGTGTCCCAGCGCCTGGGGCGCGGTGAAAACCAGTTGGTACTTGCTGATTCCTCTGCTGGTCCTGGTTTACCTGCTGTTTTCCGGGCGCACACCGCTGTTCTCGGGCATGGTCGGCCTGGCCTTGACTGCCATCGTGATCCTCGGCTCGGCGATCATTTTCCGGGTGCACAGCTTTGGCCTGCGCTGTGCGTTCTGGATTGCCCTGGGCGTGCTCTGCACAGGTTTTTTCCAGCTTGGCATCGCGGTGATTTTTGCGGTCATTGCCGTCCTGGTGCTGGTCTGCGCTTTCATCAAGGGCGGTCGGGAAACGCTGCTGATCTGCCTGCACGCGCTGGTCGAGGGCGCCCGCCACGCGGTACCGGTGGGCATCGCCTGCGCGTTGGTCGGTGTCATTATCGGCATCGTTTCGCTCACCGGCGTCGCTTCGACGTTTGCCGGCTACATCCTCGCCATCGGCCGCGACAACCTGCTGCTGTCGCTGATCCTGACGATGATCACCTGCCTGGTGCTGGGGATGGGCATTCCGACCATTCCCAACTACATCATCACCAGCTCGATCGCCGCGCCCGCCCTGCTGGAGCTGGGCGTGCCACTGATCGTGTCGCACATGTTCGTGTTCTACTTCGGCATCCTCGCCGACCTGACCCCGCCGGTCGCTCTCGCCTGTTTTGCCGCCGCACCGATCGCCAAGGAAAGCGGCTTCAAGATCAGCCTGTGGGCCGTGCGCATTGCGCTGGCCGGTTTCGTCATCCCGTTCATGGCGGTCTACAACCCGGCGCTGATGCTGCAAGGCGACAACCTGTGGGCGACTGCCTACATGCTGATCAAGACTCTTCTGGCGGTTGGTCTCTGGGGCATGGCGTCTACCGGTTTTCTGCAACAGAAAATGCTGCTCTGGGAACGTTTGCTGAGTCTTGGTGCGGGCGCCCTGCTGATCGTGGCACTGCCAGTGACCGATGAAATCGGCTTCGCACTCGGGATTCTGGTAATCGTGCAACACGTCTGGCGCTCGCGGCGCGCCGCAGCGGCCAATGCATGATCGGTTTGTGCCTGGGTCTGGCCGGCAGTATCTGGGCACAGTTGCCGGTAGCGAATTTCACCCTGGCCTGGAACCACAGCATCGAAAAGATCCGCTGGGAGGAAGACTACCGCGTCACGGCCCAGGGGCTGGTTCTTGAGCAGGCCAGGGTTCGCGGCAACGGCGCGGGCATGGAGATACCCAATGATGCCCGGCTGGAGAACGGCAGTTGGCATTTCCGACGCCACTTGCCGCCGCTGCAACCACTGCAGTTGGGCCGAACCCCGCAGGCCGGCGATTACCAGTTATGCATGGATGGCGAGTGCGAACTGGTCAGCCGATGGGTTGGGCCGGCCACTGTCAGCGAGCCGTTTTTGCAGTTGTGGGGGTGTGAGATGACCACGCTATCGCCATCGCATGAACGCCAAGCCGCTCATTTCTAATCAAGCGGTCATTTCCCGATTGATCGCAACCATCTGCTCGCGGGTGAACTCAGTGCCGGGCGCCATGAATCGGGCCATCAAGGCATCGCGGTTCAGCGGCGCGCGGGCCTTGTCCGCAGCTTCGAGCGCTTGCTTCAGTTCCGGCAAGGTCAGTTCGGTGCAGTAAGCCGGGGTCCCGGGTTGTTGACGCCATGACTCCTGAAGGCTGCCCGCAGCGAGCGCGGTGAATCCGGTTTCTTCGACCAGATCCTGTGCGATCGCCTCGGCACGCACATCATCGCCGGCGACTGGCAAGGCGATGCGAGTTGCGGATTCGGCAGGTTGACCTTGATCGGCCAGCGTAGCGGCGAGTACGGCATTCCACGCTTTGATCAGCGGGCGGCCGATCTGCTCGCTGACCCAGACGCTTTCAGGCTTGCCCTCGTCCACTTCCTTGATCGCCCCGTCACGCTGCGGATAGTAATTGGAGGTATCGATGACCACGACTTGCTCGGGAACCTGGCTCAGCGTCTGCTTCAAATCAGGGTATCGGGCGAAGGGAATCGACAGGATGATCACATCGACATCGGACACAGCCTGCTCTTTGGTGACAGCCTTGGCACCGACTTCTTTAGCGAGTGCCTGAATGCTTTGCGGGTCTTTCGAGTTGGCCAGTTTGATCTTATGACCGCACGCAGCCAGCTTGCGCGCCAGTGTTGCGCCGATGTGGCCGGCGCCGATAATTCCGATGTTCATTTCAAAACCCTCTCTGTTACGTGTGTTATCGCCCGGTTGAGCGCGCTTTTGGACTGGTGGGCTCAGTCAGCCGCCGGATGGGCAAGCGCATCCAGCGTCAGACGAAGCGCCTCAATCCCCTGCTCATCGAGCTGGCAGGCCGTCTTGATCTTGCCGGTGATGGCTCTGATGTCGTCTTCCATGGCCCGGCTTTCGGGCGTCAGGTCGATCAGCACGCGGCGCTCGTCTGCCGGATCGCGCTTGCGCGTGACCAATCCGGCGCCTTCCAGACGTTTGAGTAGCGGCGTGATGGTTCCCGCGTCCATGGCCAGGTAAGTGCCGAGTTCGCCCACAGACAATGGCGCGCCATCCAGAAGCTGCAGGATCACCAGATACTGCGGAAAGGTTAAGCCCAGTGGTTCCAGATACGGCTTGTGCAAACGCACGACACGGTTGGCAGCGGCGTAGAGTGCAAACGACAGCTGCGTTCCCACGTGATTTCGGTTCGAGCTCATTTCATAGTTCGCTATTGTATAGTGCACTATATATTTCATGAGTACGAAGGAGTGTCAACCCAGGCAGCCCGTGCGGTGTCGATCAGCACCTCTGTTGGCGATCCGGATCGCCAACAGAGGTGCTAATCGCCACGCTTGGTTTACTTGTGCGCCAGCAGCGCCTTGCGTGCAGCTTTGGCGTGTTTCATGGCGGCGATTTCCCGCTCGCACGCTTCGACATCGAAGGAGTTGTCCCACTTGGCAATGGCAATGGTGCCGATGCCGTTGCCGATCAGGTTGGTCACCGCTCGCGCCTCGTTGAGGAAGCGGTCGATGCCCAACAGCAACACCAGGCCCACCAGAGGTATGGAGTGAATGGTGGTGAGCGTGGCAGCCAAGGTCACGAATCCTGCCCCCGCCACACCGGCCGAACCTTTGGAGGTCAGCAGGAACACGCCGAGCAGAATCATCTGGTCCATGAAGGTCAGCGGTGTGTTGGTCGCCTGGGCGATGAAGATCGCCGCCATGGTCAGGTAAATGCAGGTGCCGTCTGCGTTGAACGTGTAGCCCGTCGGCAGGACCATGCCGACCACGGATTTCTTGCAGCCGAGCTTTTCCAGTTTGACCATCATTCGCGGCAATACCGCTTCGGTCGAACAGGTGCCCAGGGTGATCAGGATTTCATCCTTGAAATAGCGCAGAAACTGCATCAGCGGCATGCCCGACCATCGCGCCACCGCGCCCAGTACAACGACGATGAAAATCAGCGTGGTGATGTACAGCGCGACCAGCAACTGCCCCAGCGACAGGAGAGTGCCGATGCCGTATTTGCCGATGGTGAATGCCATGCCAGCCCCCGCGCCCAACGGCGCCAGACGCATGACCATCGCGACGATTTTGAACAGACCTTGCAGGAACAGATCGATGGTGTTGATCAGCGGTTTGCTGGTTTCGCCCATTTGCACCAGGGCGACGCCCATCAGCACCGACAACAGAATCACTTGCAGCATGACGCCATTGGAGAAAGCACCGAGGAAGGTGTGCGGAATGATATTGAGGAAGAATTCGACGAGGCCGCCCTGCTCGCTCGCCGCCTGGCTGTATTTGTTGACAGCGCTGCCATCGAGGGTGCCGGCGTTGATGTTCATGCCGGCGCCGGGCTTGACCACGTTGACTACGATCAGGCCGACCACCAGTGCGATGGTGGAAAGAATCTCGAAGTAGATCAGCGCTTTCACACCGATGCGACCGACCTCCTTGATACTGCCCATCTTGGCGATACCGACCACTACCGTGCCGAAGATGATCGGCGCCAGAAGCATCTTGATCAGTTTGATGAAACCGTCGGCAAACGGCTGCAGCTTGGCGCCGATGTCCGGCACGAAGTATCCGATGGCAGCGCCGATGACGATGCCGATCAGCACTTGCACATAGAGCTGGTTGTACCAGCGTGATTTTGAAGTTTCCACGGAAGCACCTCATTTTATTGTTGTGGTGGGCATGTGGCTTTGGCGTCGAGGATGACGCCTGAAAGTACGGCCTCGGCGAACGAGGCCGAAGGTGAAACCGAATCAGCCCTCGCCCAGTTCGCGCATGACGGCATACAGCGCAGACTTGGCTTCGAAGCCGACGCCCGGGATATCCGGTAGCCCGACATAGCCGTTTTCGACGCGGATGCCATCGGCAAAACCGCCGAAGGGCTGGAACACGTCCGGGTACGATTCGTTGCCGCCCAGGTGCAGACCGGCGGCGATGTTCAGCGACATCTGGTGACCACCATGCGGCACCACGCGGCGCGAAGACCAACCCAGCTCTTCCATCACTTTCAGGGTGCGCATGTACTCGACGAGCCCGTAGGACAGCGCGCAGTCGAATTGCAGGTAGTCGCGGTCAGGGCGCATGCCGCCGTGGCGCAACAGGTTGCGGGCATCCTGGTGAGAGAACAGGTTTTCGCCGGTGGCCATCGGCAGTTCGTAGTGATTGGCCAACTCAGCCTGGAGCGCATAATCCAGCGGGTCGCCGACCTCTTCGTACCAGAACAGGTTGTACTTCTTGATCGCTTCGGCGTAGGCGATACCGGTCTGCAGATCGAAGCGGCCGTTGGCGTCGACCGCCAGGCGCTGGCCGTCGCCCACCACTTCGAGCACCGCTTCGATGCGGCGGATATCTTCGTCCAGCGGCACCGCGCCAATCTTCATCTTGACCACGTCATAGCCACGGTCCAGGTAGCTCTGCATTTCGGCCTTGAGCTTGCTCTGGTCCTTGCCCGGGTAGTAATAACCACCCGCCGCATACACCCAGACTTTGTCATCGGCAACGCCGTTGCGATAACGGTCGGCAAGCAGGCGATACAGCGGCTTGCCTTCGATCTTCGCCACCGCATCCCACACCGCCATATCGATGGTGCCGACCGCTACCGAACGCTCGCCATGGCCGCCCGGTTTTTCGTTGGTCATCAGGGTTTTCCAGATGGCGAACGGATCGAGGTTATTGTTCTCGTGATCGATCAGGGTTTCCGGGTCGGCTTCAGTGATCCGCGCCAGAAAGCGATCGCGCATCAACGCGCCCTGGCCGTAGCGACCGTTGGAGTTGAAGCCGTAACCGATGACCGGTTTACCGTCGCGAATCACGTCGGTAATGACCGCGACGACCGAGCAGGTCATCTTCGAAAAATCGATGTAGGCATTGGCGATCGGGGAAGCAATGGAGACGGTTTTTTCACGGATATCGACGATACGCATGACGGGTTCCTCTTGTTGTGGTGACCCAACGTTATGCTTTGCGACGACACCCGCCCAATGCTATTAATGCCGCGCCCTATGCACAGGAGGCATTGCCCTTGGAACTGGTTTGGCTTGAGGATTTTTCAGCACTGGCCGAGTACGGCAGCTTTGTCCGGGCCGCCGAAGCGCGCCATGTGACGCAGCCGGCGTTCAGTCGCCGAGTGCGCTCGCTGGAGAACTGGATGGGTGTGGAATTGTTCGTGCGCACCCCGCAAGGTGCGACGTTGACCGAGGCCGGCCGGCAGATTCTGCCCAGCGCCCAGGAAGCGGCCAGACGCCTGTACCGCATGCGTTCCGAGGCCCAGGAAGTGGCTGGCATGGCGGCGAAAACCTTGCAGTTCGCCGCCACTCATTCGCTGTCATTCACCTTCTTCCCACGCTGGTTGCGCAGCGCCGAAAGTGGCGCGCCGATCGATGCGGTTCGTCTGCATTCCGACAGCATGGCCGTGTGCGAACAGATGCTGATTCATGGCCAGGTGCAGTTCCTGCTGTGCCATCGCCACCCCGACGTTCCGCCATTACTGGCGCCTGATCAGTTCATTGGCAAGAAGGTCGGCGAGGACGTACTCGTGCCGCTGGCGAGTGCTTCAGCCCAGTTCGGCACGTCGCCTGAAACCCTGCCCTATCTGGCCTACACCCACGAATCCGGCCTGGGCCGAATCGTCGCCCACAGGTTGCATGGCAAGGCTGATTATCTGCACCTGAAACCGCTGTTCAGCAGCCACTTGGCCGCAGTGCTGATGTCGATGGCGCTGGAAAGCAAAGGCGTCGCCTGGCTGCCGAAAAGCCTGACCGAACAGGAAATGGCTGACGGGCGTCTGGTCAGGGCACTGGATGAAAGTTGGGATATTCCACTGGAAATCCACCTGACTCGCCCGACGGCACCGATCAGCCCTTCGGCCGAGGAATTCTGGGCGAAGCTGGGCGAGTGATATGCCAGTCAGCCTCTTGAGCCTGGGCGCGGCGGCGACACGCCCAGGCAGGCCTGAATCAATCAGAACTGCAACGCAGCACCGTCAGCCGGGATATCCACGCGGCTGTCGATGCCGTGCTTTTGCACATAGCTGCGCAGCTCAGCGCGGGTCAGCGACATGTGGTTGATCGCGTCCATGTGCACGGCGACGATTTTTGCGTCTTTCGCTACCTGCGTCGCTCGCAATACATCTTCCTCGCCCATGATGATCGAGCCTTCGTAACCGCTCATTTTCGCTTTGCCGGCGTTAAGCACAATCACCTCAGGCTGGAATTTCTCGATGGCCTGATCGACTTCCGGGCGCCAGATGGTATCGCCGGCGAGATAGAGTGTTTTGTAGCCGGGCGCCTGGAACACCACGCCCATGGCTTCGCCCAGCGGTTTGGCGAGGGCCGGCACGGCATACATTTCGTCAGTGCCGTGCTGGCCGCCGGTTTTGCTGATCTTCACGCCGCCGAACTCAGCCTCGTTCGTCAGCACGCGCACGTTCTTGAAGCCTTGCGAGCGGATCAGTTGCGCATCTTCTTCATGCTGGGCGAACAGAGGGATGTCTTTGGGCAGCGCTTTCTGTGCCGCGTCATCCCAGTGGTCCAGGTGCGTATGCGTGACGATAACGGCATCGACGCCCGCAATCACCTGCTCCGGGGACTCAGTCAGGTCGACCAGCGGGTTACGCAGGTTGCTGCGGTAGGTATTTTCGAACCCTGGGTACGCGCCCTTTTTCGCCAGCATCGGATCGATCAGAAAGGTCGTGTCGCCGTAGGTGATCTTCACCGTGGCATTACGCACTTGCTGCAGATTCAGCTTGTGTGCAGCTTCAGGGTTTGCCCGCGTTTCTGTCTCTGCGAAGGCCGGTGCGGTAGCAGCGGCGCAAGCAATGCTCAGGGCAAACGGTAGAGTCTTGAGTGTCATCGGAATCATCCTGTTATTTATGAATGGGTCCATTTTTGCTGAAGCCTGGCGCAGCCAACAGTGGCCTGAAAGACATATATCGATATAATCGGGCCAACCCGATAGTGTGCAACCGAGATTTGTTTTATGCCCCCCATTCGCGTTGCTGTTCTGGCGTTCGACGGCGTCAGCCTGTTCCACCTGTCGGTGCCGGGCATCGTACTGGCGACGGCGAATCCAGCGTCGACTGAGCCTCGTTACCAGATCAATTACTGCGCGGAAGTACCCGGCATGGTCGCCAGTGACCAAGGCATCGGCCTGGCGGTCGCTCATGGCCTGGAATTGATGGCGGCGTCCGACGTCATCATCATTCCGGCATGGGGCGATCAATCGATCACTGCTTCGGCAGCGCTTGTACAGGCGCTGCAGAATGCCCACGCCGAAGGCAAATTGATCGTCGGTTTATGCCTGGGCGCGTTTGTGCTGGGCGATGCCGGGTTGCTTGATGGCAAGGAAGCCACGACGCACTGGGCGGCGCGCGACGAGTTTGCCCAACGCTTTCCCAAGGTTCGCTTTCGCCCCGAGGTGTTGTATGTCACCGACGACAATCTGATGACCTCAGCGGGCACCGTAGCGGCCATCGACTGTTGTCTGCATCTGGTGCGCCAGCGGTTCGGGGCTGACGTGGCCAATCACACGGCGAAAATGCTGGTCACGCCACCGCACCGGCAAGGCGGCCAGGCGCAATACGTCGAGCACCCGGTGCCACAGCTCTCAAGCGAAACGCATCTGGCTGAAGTTCTGGATTGGGCGCGCATGCATCTGGGTGAAAATCTGTCGCTGGACCTTTTGGCGGAGAAAGCCCGAATGAGTCGCCGCACTTTTACCCGGCGCTTCAAGGAAACCACCGGTACGACAGTATTCAAATGGCTTAACGCCGAGCGTGTGATCAAAGCGCAGGCGTTACTGGAAACCACGGATTTGCCGGTTGAATGCATTGCCGGGGAAGCCGGGTTTGGCACGCCGCTGTCGTTGCGGCAGCAGTTTGCGGCGCACTTGGGAACTTCGCCGTCGGACTATCGGAAGATGTTTTGTCTTGGGGTGAAGCGCGAAGGCGGTGCACGGGCGTGACGAGCAATTTTTGGGGTCGACTTGATTCCGGCGGCGCGGCAGCCCCTCATCGGAACGCCGCCCGCCCAGCCCTCTCCCGAGGGAGAGGGAGCCGATTCGGGTGCTGTTCTAGAACTGAGTTCGGCTCGGTATTTCAGGTCGGCGAATTTCTACTAAACACCTCGGTCAGTCCCCTCTCCCTCCGAGGAGAAGGAGAGAGCCGATTTGAGTGCTGTTCAAAACCTGAGTTCGACCCGGTATTTCAGGTCGACGTTTCTCTGCTAAACCACTCGGTCAGTCCCCTCTCCCTCCGAGGAGAATGTGAGAGCCGATTTGGGTGCTGTTCAAAACCTGAGTTCGACCCGGTATTTCAGGTTGGCGAATTTCTACTAAACACCTCGGTCAGTCCCCTCTCCCTCCGGGAGAGGGTTAGGGTGAGGGGCTTTTGGCCATTGACTCGATTCATGCCACCGTGAGCCCCGTCCATAGCTCCGAAACCGCCCAAATTCGCTCGGCCAGCTCAGCATCCGCCGCCCATTTCGCAACACCCTTGCGGCCTGCTTCCGGTTCATTGATCGGCGCAACATTGCAGTCTTCGCAATACACGCCGCCCAAATCCGCAAGCAATGCGCTGGTCGCGCACCACAACCCCGTCGCCGCGCCTTGCTCGACAGTTTTCAGTCCATTGTGCGCATCCAGCCGTGGCCGGCCCTGCTCATCCAGCGCATCGAATGCGGCAAGTTCCCCTGTGCTGAGGTGCCGCGCCAGATCCGTGAGAATCTGCCCCGGATGCAACGAGAACGCGCGAACGCCATGGCGCCGTCCACGCTGATCGAGTGCGATGGCAAACAAGGCATTGGCCGTTTTCGATTGGCCATATGCAACCCATTTGTCATACGGCCGTTGTAAAAAATCGATGTCGTCAAAATCCACCCCGGCAATCTGATGCCCGCGCGAGGACACCGACAGCACCCGCGCCTGTCCCGCCCTGACCAGCGCAGGCCAGAGCCCGCAGGTCAGGCGGTAATGACCAAGATGGTTGATCGCGAACTGGCTTTCATGGCCATCGGCATCGCGCAGCAACGGCGCGGCCATGATTCCGGCGCAGTTGATCAGCAAGGACACTGGCTGACCCGCGCTGACCACGCTTTGGCTGAACGCCGCCACCGAGTCAGCCTGCATCAGATCCATGGACATCACGCGTACACCTTCAACACCGGCCAATGCCACCTCTGCCCGCTCCGTATCTCTGGCCGGCACCATGACCTGCGCTCCTGCCGCAGCGAGGCTTTTTACCGTCAGCAGACCGAGGCCGGAATAGCCGCCGGTCACCACAGCGAGCTGCCCGCGCAGATCGATCCCGGCCATGACTTCTGCCGCTGTGCTGGCGGCGTTGAACGGTGATTGCACAGGTTGTTGAAGCGTAGCCATGAGCCTTAATCCTGAGTGAGCTATCGAAGGCCTTCATTCTTGGCTAAGCTCTCGGGACGAACCAGTCTGATAAATCCAGGTTTCTGTCGTGATCATCCAAAATCCTGCTGGCGATCCACTCTCTGCCGTATTGGCACTCTCGGAACTGCGCGCAGCCTGCTCGGTTCGCTTGCAAGCGGGCGGTGTCTGGGCGCTGCGTTTCCAACCCATCGAACTGAAATTCAACGTGGTGCGACGAGGCGAATGCTGGCTGCGCATGCAAGGCATGCCGGCGCGCCTGTTGCAGGCCGGCGACTGTTTTGTGATGTCGCGCACGCCGTTCATTCTGGCCAGCGGCGCCGATGTCGAAGCGATTAACGCAGCGGAGGTTTTCGCTCATGACGAAGCCTCGGCGACCTTTGGCGTCGGCGAGGAAGTCGAGTTGCTGGGCGGCAGCGTGTCGCTGTCGGGACCCGGCGCAACTGAACTGCTCGATGTGCTGCCGACCTCGCTGATCATTCGTGCCGAAACCGCAGGCGCTTCGTCGTTCGGTTGGCTACTGGATGAACTGGGGCGCGAGTGGCCCTCGCATCAGCCTGGCTCGCAGGCAATGTGCAACGACCTGCTGCGGCTGATCTTCATCCATGCGCTGCGCCACCACATCAACAGCGCGGATGCCGAACAACTGGCGTGGCTGGGCGGACTGCGGGAACCGGCGATTGCCGGCGTGTTGCGCGCCGTTCACGCTGCTCCGGAAAAGGCCTGGCGACTGACGCAAATGGCCGAGATTGCCTGCATGTCGCGTTCGGGTTTCGCTGCGTTATTCAAAACTTGCATGGGTGTAGCGCCGGTCGAGTACGCCACGCGCTGGC
>NZ_RAZO01000224.1:0-2484 GCF_004307535.1 Pseudomonas sp. Sample_9 | reverse complement strand
GCGTTATTCAAAACTTGCATGGGTGTAGCGCCGGTCGAGTACGCCACGCGCTGGCGGATGCGCGTGGCCGCGTTCCGCTTGCGCAATGGTCGGGACACTGTGGCCACTGTCGCCGCGTCACTGGGCTATCTGTCCGACGCGGCGTTTGGCGCTGCATTCCGCCGCGTGCACGGAATATCGCCGGGGCAATACCGGCGCGATCCACTCTTATAGTCCGATGATCGAGGTTATGATCGCGACACCCGCCGCCAAG
Source organism: Pseudomonas sp. Sample_9 (assembly GCF_004307535.1). Classification (NCBI taxonomy): domain Bacteria; kingdom Pseudomonadati; phylum Pseudomonadota; class Gammaproteobacteria; order Pseudomonadales; family Pseudomonadaceae; genus Pseudomonas; species Pseudomonas sp. Sample_9. The sequence continues at coordinate 2,231 of NZ_RAZO01000224.1, read as the reverse complement.
GACATCCGCCGATGCCTGCCATGAAAACCCGCCCCACCTCCGCGCCATTGCTCAAGCCCGGCGAAATCGTGGTGCTGTTCGACGGCGTGTGCAAACTGTGCAACGGCTGGGCGCGGTTTCTGATTCGGTATGACCGTCAGCGCCGTGTGCGGCTGGCGACCGTGCAATCTCCCGAGGGCCAGGCCTTGCTGGCGTGGGCCGGTTTGCCGCTGGACGAGTTCGACACCATGGCGGTGATTCGCGACCGCAATTATTGGGAGCGATCAGATGCATTCCTGGAAGTGGTCGGGCAACTGCCAATGCGCTGGCAGCCGCTGAAACTGCTGCGCATCTTCCCGCGTCGTCTGCGCGACTGGGCTTACGATCGCATCGCGCTGAATCGCTATCGGCTGTTCGGCAAGTACGACACTTGCCTGCTCCCGACAGCGGATCATGAAAGCCGTTTTCTAAAGGCCCACGGCTGACCCGATCAGTTGCAGCGGCGTCATCTTCGTCACCATCATCAGCACGATGACAGACATTCCGGCAAACCCGGCGACGCCCATCCAGAACCACCAGCGGTAAGTGCTCGCATAGCGATCATCCAGAGCAAGGCCACCCTCGCCTGCGCTCAGCGCCATGCTCTGCAAACGCTTTTGCAACACCAGCACCGGCAGCCACAACGCGCCCACACAGAAGAAAATGATCACCGCAGTCAGCAGCCACTCGGTGCTCATCGACAGCCCGGAAAGCCGCATCAGCAGATACCCGGTAATGACCTGGACAAACCCGGCCGGCGTGGTGATCCAGGTATCAAAGCGCACCACCGTCCGTGCGACATGGGCGATCACTTGCGGGTTGCCGCTGCGGCTGGCGGCGATCAGGTAGAGGTAGGAGCCCATGCCAAAACCAAAGAGGAAAATCGCCGCTATGACATGCAGGTACTTCAGGCAGAGATAGAGCATCTCAACGCTGTCCTTCGGCGAACTGAACCGACAGGCTCAGGTTGGCGGGATCGTTGATCGCCGCCAGGTATTCCTCAACGCTGATTTCGCCCACGCACGGCCGCGCGCCAGATTGCGGCGTGTAACCCCGGGCCATTTTGCTGGCGAGGGCGACGGCGGCGCAGCTGGGGATTTCCGGGCCTTTGTCATTCAGCGCGGTGAGTTGCGCGGTCATGCTCAGCGGCTGGCCATCGACAGCAATGCCGCGAACATCGATGTACATCGCGCTTTTGCCATCACCGAAACGTTCGAACCACGTGCCCAGTCGGTGCAGGCGCGCTGCCCAGCGCACTTGATCGCGCACCAGACCGAAGCGCAAGGCTTGCGCCAGCAAGGCGTTGGCGACACCGCCGAGTTTCAGGCCGGCGCCGGCCTTGAAGCGCAGGGTATGCGCGCCATAGCGACGCGCGAAAATATCCATGTCCGGCACATCGACATTGGCCAGCACCCGCGTGCCCAGTTGCGGCATGCTGCGCAGGGTCAGGTCGAGCCAGCCCAATACTTCGTGAACCTGGCCATTCTGTAACTGCCTGATCGGCTTGCCGGCATAAGCGAGCACGCCTTCGACCGTGGACAGCCCCGGCATTTTTGCCGAGGAAGAAATGCCATGCTCGATCGAGTCGATTCGCGCAAAGCGTGAGCGCTGCTGATCGATGATCGCCGAAGACAAGGTCGGCACCGAACTGCAACCGCTGAGCACGGCCACACCAGCCTCCCTGGCGCGGGCGTCGAGCACATCAATGCCGTTGACGAAGGTGCGGCAGTCAGCCAGATCGCAGTAATTGACCCCGGCGCTGATGCAGCTTTCAGCAACTGCGTAGGATTGCCCCTGAAACGGCCCGCCAGTGTGCACCACTAACTGGATATTCAGCTCGCGCAGCGCCGCTTGAAAATCCGCGCCTGTCGCATCACCGCACCACCCTTCGCAAGCTCGGCCCGACTGCGTTTGCAGCTCGTCAACCTTGCGCTGCAACTTGTGCGCATCGCGGCCCGACAGCAGCAGTTCAATCTCTGGCATCTGCGCCAGATGCCGACAAACGATACTGCCGAAATTGCCGTAACCACCGACGACCATCACCCTGAATGCCATTGCCCTGTCCCTGTTCCAGCCCAAACGTGTGGCGCAGAGGATATAGGGCGCAGCGGCGACCAGACATCTATTTTGCAACCGGGTATCACCGCGTCCGCTTGTCCCAGGCAAAAAGAATGAACCCAACGCCCCTCTCGTCGCCTAACGCACAGACCATC
>NZ_RAZO01000084.1:0-6779 GCF_004307535.1 Pseudomonas sp. Sample_9 | reverse complement strand
AAGCGGTCCTCGGCGTGGTTCATGGTGTAGAGGATCTGTTCCGGTGACAGGCGCACGTTGATGGTGTGAATCACCGCGCCGATCATCGGAATGGCGAACATGCATTCCAGATAACGGTGGCTGTCCCAGTCCATCACCGCCACGGTGTCACCGGCCTTCACGCCAGCAGCCGTCAGCACGTTGGCCAGCCGCGCAACCCGCTCGATCAGGGTCGGATAGCTGTAGCGCAACTGGTCGCGGTAGATGATTTCGCGGGTTTTCTCGTAACGGGCGCCGGACATCAGCAGCCGTTTGATCAGCAATGGATACTGGTAGGCCCCATCGGCCGGCGGAATGACCCGAGTCTGCAACATAAGAATCCCTTTTCTGACTGCACGGTGTTGGCGGAGAGATTCGTACTCTAGTGCGCCTGCATGACAGTCAAATCAGCCAAAGGAATGATTTGCAGAGCCGTACAAATGCTAGCTTTGCGCCAGCATTTCGGGCCGAAGTTGAAGAAAACACGACCGGTGGGAGCGAGCCTGCTCGCGAAGGCGTCGGGTCAGTCGACATTTTTGGTGACTGGACTGGCGCTTTCGCGAGCAGGCTCGCTCCCACAGGGATTGATGTGTTCCAGTGCTCAATGCATCTCGGTGAACGCGATTTTCACGCCGAGAGCAATCAGTACCGCGCCCATGGTGCGGTCGAACCAGTGGCCCATGCGGGCGAAGCCGGCGCGCACCCGTTGCTGGCTGAACAGCATCGCCACCAGGCAGAACCAGATCGCCGTCGCCACCGCCAGGTACACCCCGTAACCGGCCTGCACGGCCAGCGGTGTGTGCGGGTTGATCACCACGGTGAACAGCGAGAGGAAAAACAGCGTGGCTTTCGGGTTCAGACCGTTGGTGACGAAGCCCGAGGTAAACGCGCCCCGCGCGGTGCGTACGCCGGTTTCCCGGTGCAAGTCATCGTTGACGGTTTTCGCCGGTTGCGCGCGCAAGGCCTTGAAGCCGATGTAAAGCAGATACGCGGCGGCGGCCCACTTCAGCGCGTTGAACAGCACGATCGACTGCGACACGATCAGACCGATGCCGAGCAACGAATAGCCGACATGCAGGAAAATCGCCGTGCCCACGCCCAGCGCGGTCCAGGTGCCGGCGCGGCGCCCATGGGTCACGCTCTCGCGCACCACCACGGCAAAGTCCGGGCCGGGGCTGGCGACGGCCAGAAGATGGATCAGGGCAACGGTCAAGAACTCGGTCCAGTACATGGGCGCTCCTCAGGATTCGAATGTTCACACTGGGCTCATTGCCGAATGCTTTCCCTGTGAGAGCGAGCCTGCTCGCGAAAGCGCTGGGTCAGCCAACAGAGATGTTGAATGGGCCAGAGCTTTCGCGAGCAGGCTCGCTCCCACAGGTGGTTCAGGGCATTTCGGTGTCGAGTAACCAATTGTTTCATCTGGTAGGCTCGGCAGAGTACGCCCTCCGCTCACAGCACAAAAGGTACAGTTGATGACGAACACGCGCCGCGCGGTATTCCTTGATCACCCTTCGCTGGATCTCGGCGATCTGGACCTCGGTCCGTTGCGCGAATGCTTCAGCGACTTGCAGCTGTTCGCCCAGACTCTGCCGGAACAGGTCAGCGAACGCCTGCACGGCGCCAGTGTGGCGATCACCAACAAAGTCGTGATCGACGCCGCTGCAATGGCTGCCAACCCGCAGCTGAAACTGATCCTGATCAGCGCCACCGGCACCAACAATGTCGACCTCACTGCCGCCCGCGCTCACGACATCACCGTGTGCAATTGCCAGGCTTACGGCACGCCGTCGGTGGCGCAACACACGATCATGCTGTTGCTCAACCTCGCCACGCGCCTGGCCGACTATCAAAAGGCTGTGGGCGCAGGCCGCTGGCAACAGGCGAAACAGTTCTGCCTGCTCGACTACCCGATCGTCGAACTGCAAGGCAAAACCCTCGGCCTGCTCGGCCATGGCGAACTCGGTGGTGCCGTGGCGCGACTGGCCGAGGCGTTCGGCATGCGCGTGCTGCTTGGGCAGATTCCCGGGCGCCCGGCTCGGCCGGATCGCCTGCCGCTGGAAGAACTGCTGCCGCAGATCGACGCCCTGACCCTGCACTGCCCGCTCAACGAGCACACCCGGAACTTCATCGGAGCCGGCGAGCTGGCCGCGATGAAGCCCGGCGCATTCGTGGTCAATACCGCTCGTGGCGGCTTGATCGACGAGCAAGCGCTGGCCGACGCTTTGCGCAGCGGCCACCTCGGCGGTGCGGCGACCGATGTGTTGAGTGTCGAGCCACCGACCCAGGGCAATCCGCTGCTCGCCGCCGATATCCCGCGCCTGATCGTCACCCCGCACAATGCCTGGGGCAGCCGCGAGGCGCGCCAGCGTATCGTCGGGCAACTGAGCGAAAACGCCCAGGCGTTCTTCAGCGGTAAGGCGCTGCGGGTCGTCAGTTGATAAACTGCGGCACTTTTTTTCAAGGAGCAGTTATGGATCCGCGCAGTGAAGTACTGCTTCGTCAGGCCGAGTTATTCCAGGGTTCGCTGCTGTTGGCCGGCCTGCCCGCCGATGATTTGCTCGGGCGTCTGCCGAATGCGTTCGGCTGGTGCTGGCACGCTGGCGACCAAGCCGCACTGGACGCGCGTTTCGAAGGCCGCAGCCAGTTCGGCGTGAATGTCCCGGAGCGCGAGTTCGACAGCGCTGTGGTGTTCCTGCCCAAATCCAAGGACCTCACCGACTACATCCTCAACGCCGTGGCGTCGCGTCTGGCCGGGCGTGAAGTGTTTCTGGTCGGGGAAAAACGCAGCGGTATCGAAGGCGCGTCGAAACAGCTCAACCCGTTCGGCAAACCGCGCAAACTCGACAGCGCTCGCCACTGCCAGCTCTGGCAAGTCACCGTGGCCAATGCGCCTGAAGCGAAACCGCTGGAAAGCCTGGCGCAGACGTACGAACTGCCGCTGGCCGAAGGGCCGTTGAAAGTCATCAGCCTGCCGGGCGTGTTCAGCCACGGACGACTGGATCGCGGCAGCGCCCTGCTGCTGGAGCATCTGGACAAACTGCCGAGCGGCCATCTGCTCGATTTCGGTTGCGGCGCCGGCGTGCTCGGGGCGGCGGTGAAACGTCGCTATCCGCACAATCAGGTGACGTTGCTGGATGTCGACGCGTTCGCCGCCGCCAGTAGCCGTCTGACCTTGGCCGCCAATGGCCTGGAAGCCGAAGTGCTGACCGGCGACGGCATCGACGCCGCGCCGATGGGTTTGAGCGCGATTCTGAGCAATCCGCCATTCCATGTCGGCGTGCACACCGATTATTTCGCTACGGAGAACCTGCTGCGAAAAGCGGCGAAACATCTGAAAAACGGTGGCGAACTGCGCCTTGTGGCGAACAGCTTCCTCAAGTATCAGCCGCTGATCGAGGAGCACCTGGGCGTGTGTGCGATCAAGGCTGAAGGCAATGGTTTCCGGATCTACCGGGCCAAGCGCGGCTGAAAATTTGTTCTTGCCCAATCGTATTTGCCTAGGCAGAATCCGCTCCGTCCTAGGGGAGTAGTCTCCCACGAGCGCCATGCTCGTCCGGCATACGTCAACATACTTGATCCTCAGATCATGGCGTATGCGACCCAAGCGTCCGCACCAGACGGATCGCAGGGTTTGACAAGACCTATGACACGCACACCTTACCCGGGGCGGGAAGGCTGTACGTGTCATAGCCGTGTCGACCCGCCCCTTAGGAAATCCCTGATGCTGGACTCGCTACTCGTTCCCACCGCTATCGTTGCCTTGGCCGAAATCGGCGACAAGACGCAACTGCTCGCGCTGATTCTCGCCGCTCGCTTCCGCAAACCCTGGCCGATCATCGCCGGGATTGTCGCCGCGACCCTGGCCAACCACGCAGCAGCCGGTGCGGTAGGTGCCTGGGTCGGCAGTTTCTTCTCCGACGCCGTCCTGCACTGGATCCTCGCCGCCAGCTTCGCCGCCACGGCGCTGTGGACCCTGGTCCCGGACAAAATGGATGACGACGAAGCCAGCACGGCGCGCAAGTTCGGCCCGTTCCTGACCACGCTGATCGCGTTCTTCCTCGCGGAAATCGGCGACAAGACGCAGATCGCCACGGTGATGCTCGCCGCGCAATATCCGGAACTTTGGCTGGTGATTATCGGCACCACCGTGGGCATGCTGATTGCCAACGTGCCGGTGGTCCTGGCGGGTAACTTTGCTGCAGAGAAACTGCCACTGACCCTGATCCGCCGCCTCGCGGCTTCGGCGTTCATGATTCTGGCGATTGTTGCGGTTTATAAAGCGATGCAGAGCAGCGGCTGGGTTTGAAGCAGCTACAAGCTGCAAGCTGCAAGCCCAGCGAGTCTGCTTTGACTTGTAGCTTGCCGCTTGAAGGTTGTAACTGCTCTATTCAGGACTTCGGGGCTTTTTCGTACAGCGGCATCACCTTCGGAATCGCTGCCTGCAACGCAGCAATGCGGCTGCTCGATGCCGGGTGGGTGCTCATGAATTCCGGTGGCGCGCCTTCGGAAGCCTTGCTCATCTTGTCCCACAGGGTGATCGCCGCGTTCGGGTTGTAACCGGCGCGGGCGGCCAGTTCCAGGCCGATCAGGTCGGCTTCGTTTTCGTTGGCGCGGCTGTTGGGCAAGGTCATGCCGTAGTTGGCCACGGTGTCGGCCAGCGCCAGGCTGTCCTGCCCCAGACCGAACAAGGCACCGGCGCCCTGCTTGGCCATCTCCATACTGTACGCCTTGGACATCGCTTCACGACCGTGCTCGCGCAGGGCGTGGGCGATTTCATGGCCCATGACCGCAGCGATTTCATCGTCGGTGAGTTTCAGGCTGTCGATCAGCCCGGTGTAGAAGATGATCTTGCCGCCGGGACCGCAGTTGGCGTTGAGCTCATCGCTCTTGATCAGATTGACTTCCCATTGCCACTGCGCCGCGTCCGGGCGGAATGTTGGCGCCTGGGCGATCAAGCGGTTGGCGATGGTCTGCACGCGCTTGGCTTCAGGGCTGGTCTTGTCCAGCACACCTTTGCTCGACGCCTCGCCGACAGTCTTCTGATACGACTGCGCGTACATCTGATCGACCTCTTGCGAGGACAGCATGCTGAACATGTACTGCTTGCGCTCCACGCCCACGGCGCCGCCGCTGGTGGTGTTGACCGACTGACAACCGGCCAGCAACAGCGCTGCGCTCAAAGCACTTACCACTAATGTCTTGTTCATTCAAAAGCTCCCTGAAAACCTGAGGCGTATCCTAGGCGGCTAATTGTATTGGCGCCAGATACAACGGACGCATTGCGCGTACATTCACCTATGGCCGCAAGACCTCGTGGAAATTCCTCAAGCGCATTGAATCCGCCGCGCACTGATCCATCAGCGACATCGCGGGACGATTCCGACCAGCGTCTCTCATGGCCGCGCCCGCCCCGCCGATAAATCCCTCGCAGATTGTCCTCTTGCGTGCGGAGCTCCCATGAAGTTCAAGTCGATCCAGTTTTCCGTCGCCGCCCTGGCCGGCGCCATCGTTCTGAGCGTGGTCGCGGCGCTGGTGCTGTACGCGCTGTTCTCCGGCGCTCGCACTCAAGAAATGGTGCAACAGCGCACCCAGGCGCAGTTCGAGCAAGTCATCGAACAGCGCCTGACCTCGCTCGCGCAGACCCAGGTCAGCCAGATCCAGCGCGAACTCGAAGCGCCGCTGTTGATTGCCGGCGGTCTGGTACGCGTGAACGCCCTGCTCGGCGCGACCGGCGCCGACGGCCAGCCGCGCCTGAGCGTCAGCCGCGAACAACTGATCAGCCTGATCAAGGAAAACGTCGAAAAGAACCCGAAGATTCTCGGCACCTACATCGGCTGGGAAAAAAACGCACTGGACCACAATGACGCGGCCTACATCGGCAGCTCTGTAGTTGGTATCGATCCGGCCAACGGCCGCTTTTTGCCGTGGTGGTTCCGCAATACCGACGGCAGCCTGGGCGTGGACAAACTGGCCGATGTCGACGATCAGAAAACCCTGTCCACCGGCATACGCGCCAGCGAGTACTACCTGTGCTCGAAAGAGACGAAGAAAGCCTGCGTGATCGACCCGGCACCGTACAAGGTCGGTGACAAGATCGTCATGCTCGCCTCGTTCATCGAACCGATCATGGTCAACGGCGCATTCCAGGGCATCGTCGGTGCCGACCTCTCGGTCAATTTCATTCAGGACATGCTGCTCGCCGCCAACCAGAAGCTTTACAGCGGCGCCGGTGAAATGGCGCTGGTCGGCGGCAACGGGAGGATCGTTGCCTACACCAAGGACTCGAGCAAATTCGGTGAAAAAGTCAGCGACATCCTCGACGCCGAACAGGCCAGCAATCTCGCCAACCTCAAGCGCGACGAGGTCACCTATTCGGTGAATCAGGCCAAGGGCCGCATCGAACTGTACCTGCCGTTCGGCATCGGCCAGACCGACGCACGCTGGACGCTGATGCTGCAACTGCCGCTCAACGCGGTCATGGCCGATCTGCAAAACCTCCAGGCCGACCTTGATGCCCAACGCAAATCCGACACCTTCGGCATGGCCATGGTCGGCCTGGTCATCGCCGGCATCGGCCTGCTGGTGATCTGGCTGGTGGGTCACGGCATTGCGCGGCCACTCAAGCAAATGGTCGCCATGCTCGATGACATCGCTCAGGGCGAAGGCGATCTGACCCGGCGTTTGAGCAGCGACCGCAGCGATGAACTGGGCTCGATTGCCAAAGGCTTCAACACCTTCCTCGCCAAGTTGCAGGCGATGAT
>NZ_RAZO01000186.1:0-998 GCF_004307535.1 Pseudomonas sp. Sample_9 | reverse complement strand
CAGGTGATCGGTTACGAGTCGGTGCGCGTCAAGCCCACCGCCGAACAGATCCGCCGTGCCGAAGCGCTTTACCAACGCATCAACCAGGGCAAGTCGGCGATTCCTTCGACGGACAAATGGCTGCCGATCCTGCAGGACTGGCTGCCGTTCATTCTGGTCAGCCAGTTGAGCTTCATGATTGGCGCGACGCTGAACTCGCAGTGGGGCTTCGCCCTCGCCGCCGGTCTTTCGGTGCCGCTGGGCCTGATGGGCCTGCAATGGCAGCAACGCGGGCTCAAGCGCCTGCTGCGCCTGGCCGAACAGACCACCTCCGACCCGCTGATCGCGCAGATGTACACCGACAGCCGTGGCGCGCAGGCGCGTCTGGAGATGTCGATCCTCAGCCAGGAAGCGCGCCTGAAAACCTGCCTGACTCGCCTGCAGGACACCGCCGAACACCTGACCGATCAGGCCAAACAGTCCGACGCCCTGGCGCACAACAGCTCGACCGGCCTGGAACGCCAGCGCGTGGAAACCGAACAGGTCGCCACCGCCGTCAACCAGATGGCCGCCACCACCCAGGAAGTCGCCAGCCACGTACAGCGCACCGCTGACGCCACCCAGGAAGCCAACCGCCTGACCGGCCGTGGCCGCGACATTGCCGGCGAAACCCGCGAAGCGATCCAGCGCCTGTCGGTGGTCGTCGGCGAAACCGGCCTGACCGTGACGCAACTGGCCAAGGACAGCGACGAAATCGGCGGCGTGGTCGACGTGATCAAAGGCATCGCCGACCAGACCAACCTGCTCGCCCTCAACGCCGCCATCGAAGCGGCGCGTGCTGGCGAGATGGGCCGTGGTTTCGCCGTGGTGGCTGACGAAGTACGCCAACTGGCGCAACGCACCAGCGAATCCACCGGGCAGATCCATGCCCTGATCGCCAAGCTGCAACAGACAGCGTCGAGCGCCGTGCAAACCATGGAAGCCGGGCATCGCCAGGCCGAAGAAGGCGTGGCGCGGGT
>NZ_RAZO01000291.1:1437-6813 GCF_004307535.1 Pseudomonas sp. Sample_9 | reverse complement strand
TCGTAGGTTTCGCCGCGCCCGCTGAGCAGTACCGCGTAGGCCGCTGACCACAGGTACGGCACCAGAATCATCGACGAGGCCAGATAGATCAGACTGGTGTAAGTGCCCGCCGAAAAAAGCGTGATCAGCAGAAAAATCTGGATCATCACATTGGTCAGCCACAGCGCGTTGACCGGCACGTGATTGTTGTTTTCCTTCTTGAGGAACGCCGGCATGGTCTTGTCCTTGGCCGTGGCGAAGAGGATCTCCGCGCAGAGCAAAGCCCATGACAACAACGCGCCCAACAGGGAAATCGCCAGCCCGACGCTGATCAGCAACGCGCCCCACGGCCCGACGATGTGCTCGAGCACCGCCGCCAGTGAAGGGTTCTGCAGGTTGGCCAGTTCCGGCTGGCTCATGATCCCCAGCGACAGCACGTTGACCAGCACCAGCAGCGCCAGCACGCCGAGAAACCCGATCACCGTGGCGCGGCCGACGTCGCTGCGTTTCTCCGCGCGGGCCGAGTAGACGCTGGCGCCTTCGATGCCGATGAAGACGAACACGGTGACCAGCATCATGTTGCGCACCTGATCCATCACCCCGCCGAAGTTGGGGTTGCTGCGGCCCCAGATGTCGCGGGTGAAGATGTCAGCCTTGAACGCGACGGCCGCGATGACGATGAACATGATCAGCGGCACGACCTTGGCCACGGTGGTCAGCTGGTTGATCAGCGCCGCCTCCTTGATCCCGCGCATCACCAGAAAGTGCACCGCCCACAACAGCACCGAGGCGCAGCCGATGGCGATCGGCGTATTACCCTGGCCGAACACTGGAAAGAAATAGCCGAGGGTGCTGAACAGCAAAACGAAATAACCGACGTTGCCCAGCCATGCACTTATCCAGTAACCCCAGGCCGACGAAAACCCCATGTAGTCGCCAAACCCGGCCTTGGCGTAGGCGTAGACGCCCGAGTCCAGCTCCGGCTTGCGATTGGCCAGCGTCTGAAAGACGAACGCCAGCGTCAGCATGCCTATCGCAGTAATGCCCCAACCGATCAGGATCGCCCCTGCATCGGCGCGTGCCGCCATGTTTTGCGGTAACGAAAATATCCCCCCGCCGATCATCGACCCCACCACCAGCGCGATCAACGCACCAAGGCGCAGCTTTTGCGTCGGTTGCGACATGCAGATCTCCTTGAAAGAGTCGTGTTGTTTATTTGTAACAACAGCCGACTAAAAGCCTAAGGGTAGATGACGTTTATCAGGTAATGCCGAATCTCGCAGCGTTATATATAGCCGACCACGATAAGGCGTAGCACATTAAGTCAGTTTTGTGCGCCGATCTTGATTATTCGATTCTGTGCTGAAAACAGATGACCGACATTTGCCAATCGCTGAAAAGCAACTAGCGTCATAGTTCGAAAGCATTAATAGCTATTCTCGACTGCCTCAGCGAAACGGCTCTGGAATGGGCCTTTGAGGCTACAGCGTTATGCCCGCAACGGGCGCACAACTCATTCATTAACAATGGAATGTGACCATGCACTGATCCATGTCAGCTGTTCGAACAGACAACAGTACTAGGCTGTGAGCTCTCCTTTCCTGCAATGGAGTCATGCAAATGTCTGAAGCGCCCGGAAAACTAAGACTCGGTGCACTGGTTGCACTGGTAGTCGGTTCAATGATTGGCGGCGGGATATTTTCGTTGCCACAAAACATGGCCGCCAGCGCCGACGTCGGTGCAGTGCTGATCGGCTGGGCCATCACCGCAGTCGGCATGCTCACCCTCGCATTTGTCTTTCAGACCCTCGCCAATCGCAAGCCTGACCTGGACGGCGGTGTCTACGCCTACGCCAAGGCCGGATTCGGCGACTACATGGGTTTCTCATCAGCCTGGGGTTACTGGATCAGCGCCTGGCTGGGCAACGTCGGCTACTTCGTTCTGCTGTTCAGCACCCTCGGCTATTTCTTTCCGATCTTCGGCGAAGGCAATACCCCGGCGGCGGTGATCGGCGCGTCCTTGCTGCTGTGGGGCGTGCATTTTCTGGTGTTGCGCGGGATCAAGGAAGCGGCGTTCATCAACCTGGTGACCACCGTCGCCAAGGTCGTGCCGCTGCTGCTGTTCGTGTTGATCGCAGTCTTCGCGTTCAGACTGGACATCTTCACCGCCGACATCTGGGGCGTGAAAAACCCTGACCTGGGCAGTGTGATGAACCAGGTGCGCAACATGATGCTGGTCACCGTCTGGGTGTTCATCGGCATCGAAGGCGCGAGCATCTTCTCTGCCCGCGCCGAGAAGCGCTCGGACGTCGGCAAGGCCACCGTGATCGGCTTCATCACCGTGCTGCTGTTTCTGGTGCTGGTGAACGTGCTGTCGCTGGGCATCATGACCCAGCCGGAACTGGCGAAACTGCAGAACCCGTCGATGGCCGCCGTGCTTGAGCATGTGGTCGGTCACTGGGGTGCGGTGCTGATCAGCGTCGGCCTGATCATCTCGCTGCTCGGTGCGCTGCTGTCGTGGGTGCTGCTATGTGCGGAGATCATGTTCGCCGCCGCCAAAGACCACACCATGCCGGAGTTCCTGCGCAAGGAAAACGCCAACCATGTGCCGGTCAACGCCCTGTGGCTGACCAACGCGATGGTGCAGGTGTTCCTGATCATCACCCTGTTCTCGGCCAGCACTTACCTGTCACTGATCTACCTCGCCACCTCGATGATTCTGGTGCCGTACCTGTGGTCGGCGGCCTATGCCCTGCTGCTGGCGGTGCGCGGCGAGAGCTACGAAGGCTTTGCCGCCGAGCGGCGCAAGGATCTGATCATCGGCGGTATCGCCCTGATCTATGCGGTGTGGTTGTTGTACGCCGGCGGGGTCAAGTACCTGCTGCTGTCGGCCCTGCTCTATGCGCCCGGCGCGATCCTGTTCGCCAAGGCCAAGCTGGAACTCAAACAACCGGTTTTCACCAACGTCGAGAAGCTGATTTTCGCCGCAGTGGTCGTGGGCGCCGTGGTGGCGGCCTACGGTCTCTACGATGGCTTCCTGACGCTGTAACCCCTGATTGAATTGTCATCTGGAGGAACACAGAAATGACCACGGAAAAAGTGAAGTACGGCGTCCACTCCGAAGCCGGGAAACTGCGCAAAGTCATGGTTTGCTCCCCAGGTCTGGCCCATCAGCGGCTGACCCCGAACAACTGCGATGAACTGCTGTTCGATGATGTGCTATGGGTGGCGCAGGCCAAGCGCGACCACTTCGACTTCGTCACCAAGATGCGCGAGCGCGGCATCGACGTGGTGGAAATGCACAACCTGCTGACCGACATCGTCGCCATTCCCGAAGCGCTGGACTGGATCCTTGAGCGCAAGGTGACCGCCGACTCGGTGGGCCTGGGCCTGATCAGCGAAGTGAAATCCTGGCTGAAAAGCCTCGAGCCACGGCACATCGCCGAATTCCTGATTGGCGGCGTCTCGGCCGATGATCTGCCGGACAGCTTCGGCGGCAAGACCATCCAGATGTTCCGCGACTTCCTCGGCCACTCCAGCTTCATCCTGCCGCCGCTGCCCAACACCCAGTTCACCCGTGACACCACGTGCTGGATCTACGGTGGTGTGACGCTGAACCCGATGTACTGGCCGGCGCGCCGTCAGGAAACCCTGCTGACCACCGCCATCTACAAATTCCATCCGCAGTTCACCAACGCCGAATTCGAGATCTGGTACGGCGACCCGGACAAGGATCACGGCAACTCTACCCTTGAGGGCGGCGATGTCATGCCGATCGGCAACGGTGTGGTGCTGATCGGCATGGGCGAGCGTTCATCGCGTCAGGCCATCGGCCAACTGGCGCTGAACCTGTTCAACAACAAAGCGGTGGAAAAAGTCATCGTCGCCGGCCTGCCGAAGTCCCGCGCGGCAATGCACCTGGACACCGTGTTCAGCTTCTGCGACCGCGACCTGGTGACGATCTTCCCGGAAGTGGTCAACCAGATCGTCGCCTTCACCCTGCGCCCTGACGAAAGCAAACAGGGAGGCATCGACATCCGCCGCGAAGAAGGCAGCTTCCTCGACACCGTCGCTGCGGCGCTGAATCTGCCGAAACTGCGCGTGGTGGAAACCGGCGGCAACAGCTTCGCCGCCGAACGCGAGCAATGGGACGACGGTAACAACGTGGTGGCAATGGAACCGGGCGTGGTCATCGGCTACGACCGCAACACCTACACCAACACCCTGCTGCGCAAGGCTGGCGTGGAGGTCATCACCATCAGCGCCGGCGAACTCGGCCGGGGCCGTGGCGGCGGCCACTGCATGACCTGCCCGATCATCCGTGACCCGATCGATTACTAATCTTTGAGCCTTCGCCGCGACTTATCGAGCGCGGCCAAGGGGATAACCGAAACCCAAGGAGATCCATCATGGCTTTTAACATTCACAACCGTAACCTGCTCAGCCTGGAACACCACACCCCACGTGAGCTGCGTTACCTGCTCGACCTGTCCCGCGATCTGAAACGCGCGAAATACACTGGCACCGAGCAACAGCATCTGAAGGGCAACAACATCGCCCTGATCTTCGAGAAAACTTCGACCCGCACCCGTTGCGCCTTCGAAGTGGCGGCCTATGACCAAGGCGCCAACGTCACCTACATCGACCCGAACTCGTCGCAAATCGGCCATAAAGAGAGCATGAAAGACACCGCCCGCGTGCTCGGGCGCATGTACGACGCCATTGAGTACCGTGGCTTCAAACAGGAAATCGTCGAAGAGCTGGCCAAGTTCGCCGGCGTGCCGGTGTTCAACGGCCTGACCGATGAATATCACCCGACCCAGATGATCGCCGACGTGCTGACCATGCGTGAGCACGCCGACAAGCCGATCCATGAAATCAGCTACGCCTACTTGGGCGACGCGCGCAACAACATGGGCAACTCGCTGCTGCTGATCGGCGCCAAACTCGGCATGGACGTGCGCATCTGCGCGCCGAAAGCGCTGTGGCCGCTGGACGATCTGGTGGCGCGCTGCAAAAAATACGGTGAGGAAAGCGGCGCACGCATCACCCTCACCGAAGATCCGAAAGAAGCGGTCAAAGGCGTCGACTTCATTCACACCGATGTCTGGGTATCGATGGGCGAACCGGTGGAAGCCTGGGCCGAGCGCATCCAGCAACTGCTGCCGTATCAGGTCAACGCCGACCTGATGAAAGCCACCGGCAACCCGCGTACCAAGTTCATGCACTGCCTGCCGGCCTTCCACAACAGCGACACCAAGGTCGGCAAACAGATCGCCGAACAATATCCGCACCTGAAAAACGGCATCGAAGTGACCGACGACGTGTTCGAGTCGCCAGCCTGCATCGCCTTCGAGCAAGCGGAAAACCGCATGCACACGATCAAGGCGATTCTGGT
>NZ_RAZO01000291.1:0-1337 GCF_004307535.1 Pseudomonas sp. Sample_9 | reverse complement strand
CTGGGCGGTAACGCCCTGCTCCGCCGTGGTGAGCCGATGACCGCTGACAACCAGCGCGCCAATATCCGCATCGCCACTGAGCAAATCGCCAAGATCCATCCTGGCAACCAACTGGTCATCGCCCACGGCAATGGCCCGCAAGTCGGCCTGCTGTCGCTGCAAGCGGCGGCCTACACCTCCGTCACCCCCTACCCGCTGGACGTGCTCGGTGCCGAAACCGAAGGCATGATCGGCTACATCATCGAACAGGAACTGGGCAATCTGCTCGACTTCGAAGTGCCGTTCGCCACCCTGCTGACCCAGGTCGAAGTCGACGCCAACGACACGGCCTTCAAGAACCCGACCAAGCCGATCGGCCCGGTGTACGAGAAAGCCGAAGCGGAAAAACTCGCCGCCGAAAAAGGCTGGGCAATTGCTGCCGATGGCGACAAATTCCGCCGCGTGGTCGCCAGCCCACGGCCGAAACGCATCTTCGAAATCCGTCCGATCAAGTGGCTGCTGGACAAGGGCAGCATCGTCATCTGCGCCGGTGGCGGCGGGATTCCGACCATGTACGACGAGCAGCGCAACCTCAAGGGCATCGAGGCGGTGATCGACAAGGACCTGTGTTCGTCGTTGCTTGCCGAGCAACTGGAAGCCGACCTGCTGGTGATCGCCACCGACGTCAACGCGGCTTTTATCGACTATGGCAAACCCACCCAGAAAGCCATCGCCGAAGCCCACCCGGACGAACTCGAACGCCTCGGTTTCGCCGCAGGCTCCATGGGACCGAAGGTGCAGGCAGCCTGCGAATTCGCGCGCCATACTGGCAAGGTCGCGGTGATCGGTTCGCTGGCCGATATCGAAGCCATCGTCCAGGGCACCGCCGGTACGCGGGTCAGCACGGCGAAGCCGGGGATCAGCTACCGATAACAATAAACGCCGGGGCAGGCTCAAGGCCTGCCCCGCCTCCATGCCTTGAAAGGAGTAGCTCAATGGCCCAGTTCGAACCCGGTCACCTGCACATCGAGCGGCACGCGTTGACCGACGATGACGTCAATTACAACGTGCATCTGGACTATGAAGTGTTCACCGATC
The DNA here is from genome assembly GCF_004307535.1 of Pseudomonas sp. Sample_9. Taxonomy (NCBI): domain Bacteria; kingdom Pseudomonadati; phylum Pseudomonadota; class Gammaproteobacteria; order Pseudomonadales; family Pseudomonadaceae; genus Pseudomonas; species Pseudomonas sp. Sample_9. Next base: position 260 of record NZ_RAZO01000291.1, on the reverse strand, counting down.
CGCAGAAAGGCAAAGGTATTCAGTTCACCCTGCACGGCAGCATGCAGGGCAAGGACATGAAGGAGACGTTTTTCCTGCCCAAGGAAGAAGCCTACAACTTCGCCCGCGATGTCACGCGGATCGCCGAGAAGTACGGAATTCCCAAGACCCACAGCCAGATCGGCTCGGTGCACAAGCATTACGATCTGATGTTTGAAGACATTCGGCAGAAGTTGAATATGCAGTCGGGGGATCCGGTGAACCTCGAGCATTTCGAATAA
>NZ_RAZO01000457.1:236-6822 GCF_004307535.1 Pseudomonas sp. Sample_9 | reverse complement strand
GCGCTGTCCGAGAAGTGGTTGAAACCGTAAGAGCCCCTCACCCTAACCCTCTCCCGGAGGGAGAGGGAACTGATCCGGGGATGCTTTAGAGGTACGCCGACTTGGGATTGCTATACCGAATCCGGAATCGACTGATCATGGCTTTGTCGAATCCCTGGTCGCCAAGGTCTTTCAGGTCGATGGACAGCGCCAGACACCTCGGTCGGCCCCCTCTCCCCCCGGGAGAGGGCTGGGGTGAGGGCAACGATGGCGGATCAGTCCAAAGCCGCCAGAGTCACCGCCGCCTCAGCCAGCTCAAGCTCACTGAAAACCCGAACCCCATGGCGCTTGAGCAACGCCGCCGTCACCCCTTCGCCATTGACCTTGACCCCGCTGAACGTGCCGTCATACGTCAACAGATTCCCGCAAGACGGACTGTTGGCCTTGAGCACCGCCACCCGAATGCCGTGCTTTTGCACCAGTTCCAGCGCTTGCCGCGCCCCCTCGAGAAACTGCGCGCTGACATCCTCGCCATCAGTAGTGATGACTGCGGCAATGCCATCCAGCACCTGACCGCCCTGCCCGCCAGGAATCTCCGCCGCCGCCCGCGGCGTCGGCAATCCACCCGCCACCTCCGGACACAACGGCACCACGCGCCCTTCTTCGATCCACTGCTCAAGCAGATCAAACGGCCCGCTCGCACCACCGTCATAACGCACGCGATGGCCCAACAGGCAGCGACTGACCAGGATCTTTTCCATGTTCAGAACGGCTCGTTGCCACGGCGACGGAACCAGCCAGTCAGCGACAGGCGCTCGCGATGGGCCGGCAACACTTCGTGGGGCACTTCGCCGGAGAGAAACACCACCAGGCAGCCGCCGGTCGGCTGCACGTCGTGCACACGTTCCTCGCCCAGGTACATGCGCAACTGGCCACCGTCCTCCGGCAACCAGGCCTCGTTGAGGTAAATGACGGCCGAGACCATGCGCCGGTCATCATCGCGAAAGCGGTCGACGTGCTTGAGGTAAAACGCGCCGGGCGGGTACAGGGCGAAATGGCACTCGAAATCCTCAAGCCCCAGAAACAAGCCGCGATTAAGTGCCTCGCGCAGACTGTCCATCAGGCTCAGGTAACTGTCAGTGGCGTCGGCCTGACCCGGGTCGATCCACTGGATGTGATCGCCGCGAATACCCTCGCGAATCTCCGAAAACGGCCCGCGACCGACCGCTGCCGGCGCCAGCTCACCTTCGGCTTCACGTTTACGGCACTCGGCCGCCAGCGCCCGGGTCAGATCGGCGGGCAGGAAGATGTTCTGCTGCGACCAGCCGTGTTCGGCCAGGTCGTCGACAATGCGTAACAGCAGCGGGTGTTCAGAGGATATCGGCATGGCGCGCATAGTATGCCGACGGCGATAAATCCGACAGAGCCACGCAGCGCCTTGCTACGAATTCTCGACAAGTACCGGCACCGCACGGACAATAGTCCGCTGCTGACAGGAGTCCCTATGCGCCGTTTGCTTTTTTCACTGTTGATGTTCTGCGTATTGCCCGCCTGGGCGGACGGCCACGATCAGTTGTACAAGGTCGCCGGCTGGCCAGAACAACGCGCGCATTTCAACGATGCCCTGAGCGCCGCCCAGCAGCGCTATCAGAACAGCCTGCCGCCTGCGGTATTTCAGGCGCTGGTCAACAACAGCAATCAACGCTTTGCCGCGCAGGCCATGGATCAGCGTGCCGAAGCGCAACTGCGGCAGAAACTCGCCGACCCGAAACCGGCACTGACCTTCTTCCAGTCACCGCTGGGCAAGAAAATCGTCGCCGCCGAATTGCTCGCAACCCGTCGCGATCAACTGGCAAAAAATGCTCAGGGCCTGCCGAAGATGCAGGCCAGCGACAGTCGCTTGCTGATCATCGGCCATCTCGCCCAGGCCCTGCCAGCCCGTGAGGCGGGCGCCGAGGTCAGCCTGGCGATTGCCGGCGTAGCGGCGGACAGCTTGAGTTCGATGATCCCGGGACTGCTCGGCGGTGGACAGGCGCAGGGTATGTTGAACGGTCAGCGCCAGCGGCTGATGGATCAGATCGGCGCCGATCTGAACAACACGTTGCTTTACGTGTATCGCGACTTGTCGGATGAGGAGCTCGAAGAATTTGCGACGTTTGCCGAGTCGACCGAGGGCAAGGCTTACTACCAGGCGGCACTGGCGGCGATTCGGGCGGGGTTGGCGGTCGGCCAGTGATGTTCGTTACCTGAAAGATCGCATTCGCGAGCAGGCTCGCTTCCACAGGTTGTAATGCATTCCACTGTGGGAGCGAGCCTGCTCGCGAAGAGGCCCTCCCAGGCATTAGAGATTCCGGCCCCTGATCCGCTTGCTCAAGAATTCGAAATACTCCTCACGCATCTCCGCCGTTTCATTGGCCAGGTGATGCCGTGCCTCGGCCAGCAGCAGAATCTGCGGCCGGTCGAACTTCCACTTCAACACCTGCAGATTGTGCTGCCAGTCGACAGTCATGTCCGCCTGCCCCTGAATGATCAGCGGCCGTCGCGGACTTTTTTTCGCGTGCTCGACGCGGATGATCCAGCGCGACAGCGCGCCCACCCATTTGGTCGGCAGGCGCCTTGGCTGTAACGGATCGGCCTGCAGAAACGGCAGGAAATCCGGATCGTTGGAGTTCTCGCTGAAGCGTCGCGCGACCCCGCGTACAAACGGCCGCAGCAGGTAATAACTCAACTGCGACCAGGCCCACGCCCTCGGCCTTACCAATGGCGCCAGCAGAATCACCTGCCCTTGCGCCGGACTGTTCTCGCCATGGTTGAGCAGGTGATCGACGACAATCGCGCCACCGGTGCTCTGCCCGCACAAATGCCAAGGCTGTGGCAGCGCGATCGAGTTCGCTTCAGCGAACAGCGCCTGCAACACATCCTGGTATTCAGAGAAATCACGAATGCTCGCCCGTGGCCCGCTCGACAGACCATGGCCCGGCAAGTCGCAGGCAATCACGGCGAAATCCTGATCCAGCGCCCACTCGATCACATGCCGGTACAGGCCGATGTGATCGTAGTAACCGTGCAGCAGAAACAACGTCGCCTTGACCTTCTCCGGCCACCAGCAATGGCTGACCAGCTCGTAGCCATCGACTTCGAAACGGCCCATGCCGCGCCAGACATCGCGCTCGGCGAAGTCGGTCTTGTAGAAGCGCTGATAAGCCTTCGCCTCATCCGATAACGGCTGCCACTCGGCCAATGGCTTGAGGCTCGCGCGTAAATGATCGGGGTCGAAAGTATCAGGCATGCGGGTATTCCAGAGCGGTAAACGGACTTTATCGGCCTGCGATATTCATCTGTAGAGGCAGACATGGCAAGCTAGCCGGCCTTTCGAGGATCGAAAACCATGCGTTCGCCCTACCGCACCGCACTGTTCGCCAGCCTGCTCGCGCTGATCTGCGCCGGGGTGCTGTGGACGGCATATGACTGGTTTCAGGGCCGCTATCTGCGCGCGTTCAGCGAACATACGGCAGTATTTTCCGGCGACCCGCTGCGCCTGCCGGACAACCTCGCTGGGCCGGGCAATATTCGTCTTGTGCACTTCTGGGACCCGGCCTGTCCGTGCAATGTCGGCAATCAACAGCACCTGAGCGAGATGGTCGAACAGTTCGGCCCTCGCGGCGTGGAGTTCTTCGCCGTGCAAAAGCCCGGCAGCCACGGCCAGTTACCCGCCACCCTCGCCAGCCTGAAAACCATCATCGTCCTGCCCGGCGCCGAACAGATCCCCGCCAGCCCCGCCGTGGCGATCTGGGATCGTAGCGGTAAACTCGCCTATTTCGGCCCGTACAGCGAAGGCCTGACCTGCAACTCCAGCAACAGCTTTATCGAACCGATCCTGCATGCGCTGACGGAAGATCGGCCGGTGAATGCCACGCATACCTTGGCGGTGGGTTGTTATTGCCCGTGGTCGGTGGAGGCAAAGTAAGGCATTCCGGACTTTTCAAGGACAGCGCTGCAGCGCACAGATGCTCTGTGCTAAATGTTTGCAGCCCGACGGGCGGCCTTTTCGCCTGCACAAGGAGTCACCATGAAGCGTGCGTTGATCGTCGTTGCCTTGCTCATCGTTGTCCTGCTCGGCGCCGCCGGCGGGTATATCTACAGCAAGCAGCCGACGCGCCAGGGCCAGGTCGAGCTGCGCAATCTGCAAGGCTCGGTGACCGTGCGCTACGACGAGCGCGGTGTGCCGCATATCCGCGCCGAGAACGAAACCGACCTCTATCGCGCCCTCGGTTACGTGCACGCGCAGGACCGCCTGTTCCAGATGGAAGCCATGCGCCGCCTCGCCCGGGGCGAGCTGGCCGAAGTGCTCGGGCCGAAACTGCTCGACACCGACAAACTGTTCCGCAGCCTGCGCATTCGCGAGCGTGCGGCCAGTTACGTCGCCAGCCTCGACAAGCAGTCACCGGCGTGGAAGGGCCTGCAAGCCTATCTGGACGGCATCAACCAATATCAGGACAGCCACGCCGCGCCGATCGAGTTCGACGTGCTGGGCATCCCCAAGCGGCCGTTCACGGCCGAAGACAGCATCAGCGTCGCCGGTTACATGGCCTACAGCTTTGCCGCCGCGTTTCGCACCGAGCCGCTGCTGACCTACGTACGCGATCAGCTCGGCGCCGATTACCTCGATGTGTTCGATCTCGAATGGCAGGCCAAAGGCGTTCTGGCCACCGATCACACCCGGCACGCACCGGCCCTTGCCGCCGGCGACTGGCAGGACCTCACCGCCCTCGCCCGCCTCAGCGAACAGGCGCTGCTCGACAACGGCCTGCCGCAGTTCGAAGGCAGTAACGCCTGGGTGATTGCCGGCAGCCGCAGCCAGAGTGGCAAGCCGTTGCTGGCCGGCGATCCGCATATCCGCTTCTCGGTGCCGTCGGTGTGGTACGAGGCGCAGCTGTCGGCGCCGGGTTTCGAGTTGTACGGCCATCATCAGGCACTGGTGCCGTTCGCGTTTCTGGGACACAACCTCGATTTCGGCTGGAGCCTGACCATGTTCCAGAACGACGATCTCGACCTGATCGCCGAGAAGGTCAACCCGGACAACCCCAATCAGGTCTGGTATCGCGGCCAGTGGACCGACCTGCTCGTCAGCGAGCAGCAGATCAATGTGAAAGGCCAGGCGCCGGTGACGATCACCTTGCGCCAGTCGCCCCATGGGCCGATCGTCAACGATGCGCTCGGCAGCGCTGCCGGCAAAACCCCGATTGCGATGTGGTGGGCGTTCCTCGAAACGCCGAACCCGATCCTCGAAGGTTTCTACCAGCTCAACCGCGCCGACACCTTGGCCAAGGCTCGCGCGGCGGCGGCCAAGGTACAGGCGCCGGGCCTGAATCTGGTGTACGCCAACGCCAAAGGCGATATCGCCTGGTGGGCCTCGGCCCTGCTGCCCAAACGTCCAGCCGGGGTGAAACCGGGCTTCATTCTCGACGGCAGCACGCCTGAGGCGGACAAGGACGGCTATTACCCGTTCAGCGCCAACCCGCAGGAAGAGAACCCGGCGCGCGGCTATATCGTCTCGGCCAACTTCCAGCCCGTGTCGCCGACCGGCATGGAGATTCCCGGTTATTACAATCTTGCCGATCGCGGTCAGCAGCTTGATCGTCAGCTCAGCGACAACCGGATGAAGTGGAGCAACGAGGCCAACCAGCAACTGCAACTGGGCACGGCGACCGGTTACGGCCCGCGTCTGTTGGCGCCACTGTTGCCGGTGTTGCGTGAGGTGGTCAGTGATCCGGCGCAGCTGAAACTGGTCGAGCAACTGGCGCAGTGGCCCGGCGACTATCCGCTGAATTCGATCAGCGCGACGGTGTTCAACCAGTTCCTCTACGACCTGGCCGATGCGGCGATGCGCGATGAGTTGGGCAATGACTTCTTCGAAACACTGCTGTCGACGCGGGTGATCGACTCCGCGCTGCCACGCCTGGCGGCCAAGGCGGATTCACCGTGGTGGGACAATCGCAGCACGCCGGCCAGAGAAACCCGCGCCGATGTCGTGCGCACGGCGTGGGCGGCAAGCATGGCGCATCTGAAACTCACCCTCGGCGATAACGTGGCCGGTTGGCAGTGGGGCGCTGCGCACACCCTCACCCACGGCCATCCGCTGGGGCAGCAGAAGCCGCTGGATCGCCTGTTCAACGTCGGCCCGTTCGCAGCGCCGGGCAGCCACGAAGTGCCGAACAACCTCTCGGCAAAAATCGGCCCGGCGCCATGGCCGGTGACCTATGGACCGTCGACGCGACGTCTGGTGGATTTCGCCGATCCGGTGCATGGCCTGACGATCAACCCGGTCGGCCAGAGTGGCGTGCCACTGGACAGTCACTATGACGACCAGGCCGAGGCGTATGTGGAGGGTATTTATGTGCAGGCGCATTTCAGCGAGAAAGAGGTGCAGGCGAATACGCGCAGTACGTTGAAGCTGTTGCCTGCGCGCAAGCCCTGAAGAGCCCCTCACCCTAGCCCTCTCCCAGAGGGAGAGGGGACCGATTGGGGGATATTCATAAGAAACGCCGACGTGAAAGATTGGCGCCGAATCCATAATCGATAAGGTCTTTCAGGTCGATGTAACACG
>NZ_RAZO01000457.1:0-226 GCF_004307535.1 Pseudomonas sp. Sample_9 | reverse complement strand
GAAAGATTGGCGCCGAATCCATAATCGATAAGGTCTTTCAGGTCGATGTAACACGCCAGACACTGCAATCGGCTCCCTCTCCCTCTGGGAGAGGGGACCGATTGGGGGATATTCATGAGAAACGCCGACGCGAAAGATTGGCGCCGAATCCATAATCGATAAGGTCTTTCAGGTCGATGTAACACGCCAGACACTGCAATCGGCTCCCTCTCCCTCTGGGAGAGGG
>NZ_RAZO01000183.1:0-1001 GCF_004307535.1 Pseudomonas sp. Sample_9 | reverse complement strand
ATCATTGGTCAACACGGAACATTGTGGGAGCGAGCTTGCTCGCGAAAGCGGTGGAACAGCCGGCAAAGATGTTGAATGTGCCGCCTTCTCGAGCAGGCTCCCACAGGGAATCGCGGTGCCGCTGACGAAACGGGCTGGAACTCATATCTAACCTAACGCGCCCCCGGCCCGATCAACATGCTTTCGATCTCGGCGCCGGGCATCATTTGCTGCAATCCTTCGATGAGCTTGTCGCCCGCCTCGGTCAGCGCTTCCAGCGGCATCGTCGGCAGGCTTTCGAGGATGAACCACATGTGCTGCGCCTGCGCATCGAGGCGGGTTCGCACGCCTTGGCGCCAGTTCCAGCGCCGGCAGGTCACGCCTTGGTCATCGCGCCAGACCACTTCGCCGGCATCCGGAAACTCGTGCGCGGGCAGGCCCTCCTTCATCGTGTCGAACGGCTCGCTGCCGTCGGCGACGACCAGACGCGGTGAGCCGACGTAGGCCTCGGCATTCTCGCCCCCCACGGGAATCGCGTATTCCAGACTGATGGCGTTGTACAGATCGACAACCGGATCAATGCTCGGCAAGTTGCCGTCGCGCAACACACGCTTGCGCAGTGCCTCGGCCGAGCAAGGCGTGCGCTGCGGTTTGGCGCCGAACTGGCGAAACACGTCAGCCCAGGCCTGAAGATGCGCATGCGCCCACGCCGGACCACCGTTGGCGACGATCTGGCAGGCTTTGGCCAGTGCTTCACCGGCCACGTATGCATGAATAATCGGCGCCGCTTGCACGACAATACTCAGCGCTCTGAAGCCCGGCGCAAGTTGCGCAACAGCCGGATCGATTGACGGCACGACAGACAGCATCCCAGAATCCCCCCCATACCCGAATTTCAAACGATGCTAGCGATCAATGACCAAGAAAGTCAATATATCGACCGAAGCCGGCGCCGATGTCGAGACCGTCAGCGCGGCGGTGTCGCGCACGCTCAAACAGGCGCGCAAACAACAGGGCATCAC
>NZ_RAZO01000289.1:0-1001 GCF_004307535.1 Pseudomonas sp. Sample_9 | reverse complement strand
GTCATCGCCCGCTCGAGCAAATCCGCCGGCAAGCTCTTGCTCGCCCGCGCACCGAGCAACTTCAACTGCTCACTACGACTGACCAGATTGCCGCGCCCTTCTGTGAGCTTGTTGCGCGCCGAGCTGTAAGCCTTGTCCAGTTGCTGCAGACGATTGCCCACTTCGTCCAGATCCTGAATAAACAACACGAACTTGTCGTACAGCCAACCCGCGCGCTCAGCGATTTCCCGGGCATTCTGGCTCTGCCGTTCCTGCTTCCACAGACTGTCGATCACCCGCAGCGTGGCCAACAGCGTAGTCGGACTGACGATCACGATATTGCGGTCGAAAGCGTCCTGGAACAGCGACGGCTCAGCCTGCAATGCCGCAGAAAACGCCGCCTCGATCGGCACGAACAGCAAAACGAAATCGAGGCTGTGCAAGCCTTCCAGACGCTTGTAATCCTTGCCGGCCAGGCCTTTGACATGGTTGCGCAGCGACAACACGTGCTGCTTGATCGCGATCTGCCCCAACGTGTCGTCATCAGCCGCAACATATTGTTGATAGGCCGTGAGACTGACTTTCGAGTCGACCACCACCTGCTTGTCGCCGGGCAGGTAAATGATCACATCAGGCTGGAAGCGCTCACCGTCCGGGCCTTTGAGATTGACCTGAGTCTGATACTCGCGGCCCTTCTCCAGACCCGCGTGCTCAAGAACGCGCTCGAGGATCAATTCGCCCCAATTGCCCTGGGTTTTCTGGCCCTTGAGCGCGCGAGTCAGATTGGTGGCTTCGTCGCTCAGACGCAGGTTCAACGCCTGCAAACGCTCCAGCTCCTTGGCCAGCGAGAAGCGCTCGCGGGCTTCGGCCTGATAGCTTTCTTCAACGCGTTTTTCAAAGGACTGGATGCGCTCTTTCAACGGATCAAGCAACTGCCCGAGCCGCTGCTGGCTGGTTTCGGCAAAGCGCTGCTCACGCTCATCGAAGATCTTGCCGGCCAGCTCGGCGAATTGCGCGCGCAG
>NZ_RAZO01000398.1:0-6861 GCF_004307535.1 Pseudomonas sp. Sample_9 | reverse complement strand
GCCAAGGTGTTGCCGGCGCTCATGCCGTTGCTCAGGTAGAGGTTTTCGATCAGGTTGGACGGGAAGTACACCACTTCACCGTCCGACTGGCGCACGAACGGCAGCGAGCAGATGCCGCGCTGGGTGTTGCCGGAGTTGGTGTCGTACAGGTGCGAGCCACGCAGTTCGCCGTCGCGGTTGTAAATGCCGAGGGTGTAGTCGTCGAGAATTTCGCTCGGCAATTCGTCTTTCGGCCCCGGCTTGAACCACTTCTCGTCCGGATAATGGACGAATTCGGCGTTGGCGATGTCTTCGCCCCAGAACTGGTCGTTATAGAAGAAATTGCAATTGAGGCGCTCGATGAACTCGCCCAGCGCCGACGCCAGTGCGCCTTCCTTGGTCGCGCCCTTGCCGTTGGTGAAGCACATCGGCGAATGCGCATCGCGAATGTGCAGCGACCAGACGTTGGGCACGATGTTGCGCCACGAGGCGATTTCGATCTTCATGCCGAGGTCGGCGAGGATCTTCGACATGTTGGCGATGGTCTGTCCCAGCGGCAGGTCCTTGCCGGCAATGTAGGTGCCGGCCTGGGAATCGGACTGCGGCATCAACAAGGCCTGGGCATCGGCGTCGAGGTTGTCGACTTCTTCGATGATGAACTCGGGGCCGGTCTGCACCACCTTCTTCACGGTGCAGCGGTCGATGGAACGGAGGATGCCCTGGCGATCCTTGTCCGAGATGTCGGCGGGCAATTCGACCTGAATCTTGAAGATCTGGTTGTAGCGGTTTTCCGGGTCGACGATGTTGTTCTGCGACAGGCGAATGTTCTCTGTCGGAATATTGCGCGTGTCGCAGTACAGCTTGACGAAGTAAGCCGCGCACAAGGCCGACGACGCCAGGAAGTAGTCGAACGGCCCCGGTGCCGAGCCATCGCCCTTGTAGCGAATGGGCTGATCGGCGATCACCGTGAAGTCGTCGAACTTGGCTTCAAGTCGAAGGTTGTCGAGAAAGTTGACCTTGATTTCCATGCGGGATTACCAGAATACGGCTAAACGAATGGCGGCCATTATCCGGTTTTTGTGCGGGAAGTCTCGCCCTTTCGGGATTCGCCGCTGGCCGGCGCTGCTGGAAATTCCAACGGATTCGCTACACTTTGAAAAAATCCAGGCGATACCAATAACAACAATCTGAACATTGTGCGCTCGCCATTGTTCTAGATTCAGAAGACACCGGATCAAGGACGAGCACATGGCCGTTACTCTCCCTGCGCAGCCATTCCCCACCCCGCAACGCGCCGTGACCCGGCGCCTGGCCATCGCCGTTGGCGCACTGTTTGTTGCGGGTGTCATCGCCGCGATCAGCACCTTGCTCGGGATCGCCAATACCCTCGACGCGAAAGACCTGGAACAGAACCAGTTCTATTCCGTGCGCGCCGTGGAAAACCGCGTCACCGCGTCGAAAAACTACATCACCAGTTATGCCTACTGGACCCGCGCCTATGAGGCCTTGAGCGGGCCGATCGACGTCAATTGGGCCTATACCGAACAGAACATGGGCAAGACCCTGTTCACCAGCGACGGCTACGACGGCGTGTTCGTCCTTGACCGAAATCGCACCAAGTACGCGGTGATTCGCGGGCAGATGGTTGAAACCGACGTATCCGGCGTACTGCAAGCGCCCGCCTCGGCGTTGGTCGAGCAGGTGCTGAGTCAGCCTGACCTGACCAAGCCGATCAGTAGCTATTCATTGTTCGAAGGCTGGCCGGCGCTGATCACCGCTGCCGCGATCATTCCCAACGACGAGCGCCCGCTGGATGAACTGAGAAACACCTCGGTGCTGGTGTTCGTCGACAAGCTGACCCCGACCAAACTGCGCAAGATCGGCAGCGGTTATGGCCTGACGAACCTGACCCTGGTCCCGGACGACACCATTGAAAAAGGCCATCCAAGCGTGCCGCTCGACAGCACCGGCTACAGCCTGGTCGCCGACCTGCAACGGCCCGGTCAGCAATTGTTGTGGACGCTGGTGCCACCGCTCGGCGCGACGTTTCTGGTGCTGATGCTGCTGACGGCATACTTTTTCCGCCACGCCCTGCGCTCTTCGCAATACGTCGACAACAGTATTCATGCCATGCAGGCCTCGAATCAGGCCCTGGAAGCCGCCAATCATGCGCTCGAAGCCAGTGAAGAACGCTTTCGCGCCGTGGCCGAAGCGGCGTCGGACTGGATCTGGGAAGTTGATGATCAGTTAGCGCTGACCTATCTGTCGGCACGCTTCAGCGAAGTCACCGGCTACCCGCAAGCCCTGTGGCTGGGCCAGGACATCGGCGAATTACTGACTTGCGACACCACGCCACTGGAGCTGTGGCTGCGCAAACTCAGCGAAGAAAACAGCGCCGGCGATTTGCGCTGCACTTATCGCGATCACTCCGGGCAGCCACGTCACTGCCGGCTCTCGGCGCGGCCGATTTTCGACAAGGACAGCGTCGTCGGCTATCGCGGCACTGCCAGCGATATCACCGACGAAGTCGCCGCCCATGCGCAGATCCAGCACCTGTCGATGCATGACGCCCTGACCGGTCTGCCCAACCGCAACAAACTGGCGCGTTATCTCGACGAGGTCTTGGTGTTGAAGGAACATTCGCCACCGCTGTCGCTGCTGATGATTGATCTGGACAATTTCAAACCGATCAACGATTCCCTCGGCCATCCTGCCGGTGACGCGGTACTCCAGGAAGTCGCCACGCGTCTGCGCGAATGCACCCGCGAACATGACCTCGTCGCCCGCCTCGGTGGTGATGAATTCGTCGTGGTGCTCAATGGCATGGACAGCCATAACGAGATCGACAAATTCTGCACGAGGCTGATCGGCAGCCTGCATCAGCCGATCCTCTACGAACAGCATCCGCTGCATATCGGCGCCAGCATCGGCATCGCCCTGAGTCGTCGACACGGTTTCGTCGCCAGCGATCTGATCCGCTATGCCGACATCGCGCTGTATCAGGCCAAATCCGACGGCAAGAACACCTGGTGCTATTTCGAAGCGCACATGAGCGATCAGATCCAGACGCGCCGGCAAATGGAAGATGACCTGCGCCATGCGCTCAAGCACAACGAATTCGTCCTGCACTATCAGCCGCGCTACAAGGTCGATGGCAAGCACATCGTTTCGGTGGAGGCGCTGGTGCGCTGGCAGCATCCGACCCAGGGCCTGCTCGGGCCGGACGTGTTCATTCCGCTGGCCGAGCAGACCGACCTGATCGTACCGCTGGGCCGCTGGGTGCTGCGCGAAGCCTGCGAAACCGCGCTGGAATGGCCCCATGACATTCTGCTGTCGGTCAACCTCTCGCCTGCGCAGTTCGCCCTCAGCGATGTCGTCGAGGATGTTCGCGAAGTGCTGGTGGAAACGCGTTTCCCGGCCAGCCGCCTGGAACTGGAGATCACCGAGAACGTGATGCTCAACGACACCGATGGCGCGCTGACCACCATGAACCAGCTCAAGGAGCTCGGCGTACGCCTGAACATGGACGACTTCGGCACCGGTTATTCGTCGCTCGGTTATCTGCGCGCCTATCCGTTCGACGGGATCAAGATCGACAAACGCTTCATCGCCTCGATCAGCAGCGGCACCAACGATCGTGCCGTGGTGCAGGCGATCATTGGCTTGGGCAAGGCCATGGGGCTGACGGTGACGGCCGAGGGCGTCGAGACCGAGGAGCAACTGGCGATTCTCGGCAAGGATCAATGCAACGAGGTGCAGGGTTATTTCATGAGTCGGCCGATCGACAAGGCGGCTTTTGCTGATCTGCTACGAGCTTCGCGACTGTCGCTGGTGAGCAAAAAAGGTCGGGTAACGTGAATCTCAACCATCGTTGGCAACGCGCACCTTGCCGCTGAACACGCGGAAACCGAAGGTGTTGTAGGCCAGGGTGATGGGGATCAGCACGGCGAATCCGACCAGCATGAAGATCTGGCTGTTGGGGCTTGAGGCTGCTTCGCTCAAGGTCAGATCCGGCGGAATGATGAAAGGAAATAGCGCGACCAGCATCACCGCAAAAGCCAAGACGAAAATGCCCAGTGCGGCGAACAGCGGGATGAAGTCGAAGCGGCTGTGAAAACCTTTGCTGAATACCCATCCTAGAGCACCAAGGATGAGCCCTGCCGGCAACCACAGCCGAATATCGGCAAGCCGCCGGGCGTATTGCGGCTGCAACGTCGCCGTCCATGCGATCAGCACCAGCAATAACGCCACAACGACCAGCGACAGCACGCGGGCCTCTCGCGCCGAGTGCTGCTGCAGTTCATCAAGGGTGCGCCAGTACAACCAGCACGTCCCCAGCCAGACGTAACCGAGCACCAGCACCAAACCGCAAAACACCGGGAACGGATTCAGCCAGTCGCGGCCATCGCCAATGTACTGACCGCCTTGATGGGCAACGCCTTGCACGAGGGTGCCGAGCACCATGCCCTGGACAAACCCGGTCAGCAGCGAAGCCAGGGCCAACACGCCGTCGACGATGCGCTTGCGTCGCTCGTTCGATGCGTAATCGCGAAACTCCAGCGCCATGGCCCGCGCGATCAAGGCGAGGAACATCACGATAAAAGGCACGTACAAGGCCGGCAGCAAGATCGCATACGCCAGCGGAAACAACGCCAGCAGCCCGCCGCCGCCGAGCACCAGCCAGGTTTCGTTGGCGTCCCACACCGGCAGAATCGACACCGCCATAGCCCTGCGCTGCTTGCTGCAAGGCGTGAGGCCCATGAGCATGCCGACGCCCAGATCGGTGCCGTCGAGCACTACGTAGTTCATCACCGAGAACGCCAGTGCGGCAGCGCACAACAGCGTCAGCCAGTCGGTGTCCATGTCTGCGACTCCTCAGTGCCCGGTTTCGTCGGCAAGGGTGGGCTGCGGCCCGGGTTGATCCTCCTGCGGCGGCTCGCGCAACAGGCGCAGCAACACCCACAGACCGATGCCGAAGATCAACAGATAAAACAGCAGAATCAACCAGGTGGAGCCGACGACTTGAGCCCTCGACACCGATGACAGACTGTCCGCCGTGCGCATTAATCCGTAAACGGTAAACGGCTGTCGCCCCACTTCGGTGACGACCCAGCCGCTGAGCATCGCCAGAAATCCGGCCGGCGCCAGCAGCACGCACGCGCCCAGCCAGCGCCGCGCCGTGTACAGTCGATTACGTCGACGCAGGATCAGGCTGACCACACCCTGCCCAAGCATCAACAGCCCCAGCCCGACCATCAGCCGGAACGCGAAAAACACCGGCGCCACGGGCGGGATGTCCTCAGCCGGAAATTCATCAAGCGCGGCGATGGTGCTGGTCAGGTCATGCTGCAGGTAGAGGGAGCCGATGCGTGGAATGGCGACTTCCCAATGGTTGCGCCGCTCGTCCATATCCGGCCATGCGAACAGGCGCAGTGGCTCCCCTGCCCCTTGAGCCGGGCGCGTCCATGAAGCTTCGATCGCTGCCACTTTCTGCGGCTGCGCTTGCAAACTATGCCGGCCATGCAGGTCCCCGACGACAATCTGCACCGGCATCAGCAGCGCAATCACCCACAGCGCCATGGAAAATTGCAGACGAGCACGCGGGTTTCCCGGGGCCTTGCGCAACTGCCAGGCACTGATCCCGGCAATCAGCGTCGCGCTGCCGATGAACACGGCGAGCAGCATGTGCGCCAGGCGATAGGGAAACGAAGGATTGAAGATGATTGCCCACCAATCCTCGGCGAGGAAACGCCCGTCCGCGCCAATCGAATAGCCGGCCGGGGTTTGCATCCACGAATTGGCAGAAAGAATCCAGAACGCGCTGATCAGCGAGCCCACCGCCACCGCACACGTTGCAAAAAAGTGCAAACGCGGGCCGACCTTCTTCAGGCCGAACAGCATGATGCCGAGAAATCCCGCTTCGATGAAAAACGCCGCCATCACTTCATAGAACATCAGCGGACCGAGGACATCACCGGCCTGCACCGACAACCGCGACCAGTTGAGACCGAACTGATATTCCAGAATCAATCCCGACGCGGTGCCCACTGCGACATTCAGCGCAAACACTTTGAGCCAGTAGCGATAGACATCCAGATAAACCTGGCGCCCGGTCCTCAACCACAACGCTTCCAGCACCATGAGGAAATTCGCCAGACCGATGCTGAACGCCGCCAGCACGATGTGAAAGCTGATCGTGATCGCGAACTGGGCGCGGGCGGCCATCAGGGCCGAATCAACAGGCTCCATCCATCAGCCGCTGTAGAACACAGCAAGCTTGTTGCCTTCGGGGTCGCGCAGATAGGCCACGTAAAAGTCCGGCGTATAGGCCTCGCGAGTGCCCGGCGGTCCTTCATTGCTGCCGCCACTGTCGAGCCCGGCCTTGTGCACCTGATCAACCTTGTGCCGCGAGTCGGCGCGAAACGCCGGCATCATGCCGTTGCCGGGTGTCGCCGGCTCACCATTGAACGGTTTCGAGATGTGCACACTGCCGGGGCCATTGGATTTGTCGACGCAATCGGGCAGGTAAAAACAGTAGTGTTCTTCGCGATCATGCCGGTAGCCAAGCGGCGTCAGGATCGCCTTGTAAAAATCCGCCGAACGCTCGACATCGTTGGCGCCGATAAACAGATAACTGAGCATGGGATCTCCTCCGATGGCAGCTGTCAGCGCTGTGGCTGTTCCTCGTTCAGGGTGAAAACGTTGCCGGCGTCACGCACCAATTGGCGCCATTCGGCACTGGTGATCAGGCCTTGCTCCTCCATCTGATCCGCAGCCTTGAGCAACTCGTCATACTGCTGTTCCGGATCCAGATCGCCCTCGGCCTGCTCCGCCATCCTGCGCCATGCCGCCAGTGATGCCTTCTTTTGCTGATCGAACATA
>NZ_RAZO01000449.1:4899-7017 GCF_004307535.1 Pseudomonas sp. Sample_9 | reverse complement strand
GCGTTGTGCCAGAACGTCGTCGTGGCCTTGTGTCTGTTGCCGGTCGCGGCGCCGCAGTTGAGTCAGGTTCGAGCGCTGGACTGGTTGTGGATCGCCCTGCTCGGGGTGTTCTGCACGGGCGTGGCACACAGCCTGTTCGTCGCCAGTCTGGCGGTGATCAAAGCGCGCACGGCGGCGGTGGTGTTCGCCATGGAGCCGGTCTACGGCATCACCATCGCCTGGCTGCTGTTCAGTGAAACCCCGACCCTGCGCATGCTCATCGGCGGCGCGCTGATCATCGTCGCGATCGTGGTGTCGGCGCGGATGTCAGGCTCGGCCGACAAGAAAACCGTCGCCGCCGAGGCCGCCTCTCACTGAGTGCGGTCGTTGTGACCGAGGTCGCGGTCGGGATCGATCTGATCGCGCACTCGTTGTTTCAATACCTTGGCCTCGGGAAAACCACCATCGGCCTTGCGCTCCCAGATCTGCACGCCCGCGCAGGTGATGTGAAACACCCCGCCGGTGCCCGGCACCAATGACACTTTGCCCAAGTCATCAGCGAAGGTGCTGAGCAGTTCCTGAGCCAGCCACGCCGCGCGCAGCAGCCACTGGCATTGAGTGCAATAAGTGATGACAACTTCGGCTTTGGCGACGGTCATGATCGCTGAAACTCCTGAGACAGAGGGCGCCGCTATAATAGCCGGCTTTACCGCTTGCCCCGAGACTCACAATGCGCCGTTTGCTGCTCTGCCTGCTGCTTGGTTTCCTTCCCCTGCTGGTTCACGCCAGTGAAGCGCCACGACCGAAAGTCGGCCTGGTGCTGTCCGGCGGCGCTGCACGCGGGCTGGCGCACATCGGCGTGCTCAAGGCACTGGAAGAACAAGGCGTCAAAATCGATGCGATTGCCGGTACCAGCATGGGCGCGGTGGTCGGCGGCCTGTACGCCTCGGGTTACAAGATTGACGAGTTGGAAAAACTCGCCCTGAGCATCGACTGGCAAGCGGCGCTGTCCGACGCCCCGCCGCGTGAGGACGTGCCATTTCGCCGCAAGCAGGACGACCGCGACTTTCTGGTGAAGCAGAAACTCAGCTTTCGCGACGACGGCAGCCTCGGCCTGCCACTGGGAGTGATTCAGGGCCAGAACCTCGCGCTGTTGCTGGAAAGCCTGTTGGCCCACACCAGCGACACCCGCGACTTCGACAAGCTGCCGATCCCGTTTCGCGCGGTGACCACCGACATCGCCAATGGCGAAAAAGTGGTGTTTCGCAAAGGTCACCTGCCGCAGGTGATCCGCGCCAGCATGTCGATCCCGGCGGTGTTCGCCCCGGTCGAGCTCGACGGGCGCCTGCTGGTCGACGGCGGCATGACCGACAACATCCCGCTGGATGTCGCACGAGAAATGGGCGTCGACATCGCCATCGTCGTCGATATCGGCACGCCGCTGCGTAACCGCAAGCAGCTGACCACGGTGGTGGATGTGCTCAACCAGTCGATCACCCTGATGACCCGGCGCAATTCCGAGGAACAATTGGCCACTCTGCATGCTGACGATGTGCTGATTCAGCCTGCGCTGGCCGCGTTCGGCGTGACCGATTTCGGCAAGGCTCAGGAGATGATCGATGCCGGCTACCGCGCCACGCGCATCCTCGACGCACGCCTGGCGCAACTCAAGCCCACTGAAACCCAGGACGCCGAACTCAACGCCGCGCGCCAGCCCGGACAGCGAACGCCGATCATTACCGCAATCCGGGTCGAAAACGATTCGAAGGTCGACGATGACGTGATTCGCTATTACATCCGCCAGCCGATCGGCGCACCGCTGGACCTGGGCCGCCTGCATTCGGACATGGGCACGTTGTACGGTCTCGATTACTTCGATCAAGTGCGTTACCGCGTGGTGCACAAAGGCCAGGATCACACCCTGGTCATCAGTGCCAGCGGCAAGCGCAGCGGTACCGATTATTTGCGGGTCGGCCTCAACCTGTCGGACGACATGCGCGGCGACAGTGCTTTCAACCTCGGCGCCAGTTACCGCGTCAACGGCATCAACCGCCTCGGCGCGGAATGGCTGACCCGCGCGCAGATCGGCGACAAGCAGGAGCTGTACAGCGAGTTCTATCAGCCGCTGGACGTCGGCTC
>NZ_RAZO01000449.1:0-4799 GCF_004307535.1 Pseudomonas sp. Sample_9 | reverse complement strand
TCGGCGACAAGCAGGAGCTGTACAGCGAGTTCTATCAGCCGCTGGACGTCGGCTCTCGCTACTTCGTCGCGCCCTATGGGTCGTTCGAGGCGCAGAACGTTGACTCGGTGCTGGATAACGATCCGATCGCGCAGTATCGCGTCGAGCGTTACGGCTTCGGCCTCAACCTTGGGCGGCAGATCGGCAACAACGGTGAAGTGCGACTCGGCGTCGGGCAGGCCTGGGGCAAGGCTGACGTGCGCATTGGCGATCAGGATCTGCCGAGCGAAAGTTTCAACGAAGGCTTCTATACCGTGAAGTATTCCTACGACTCTCTGGACAACGTCTACTTTCCACACGAGGGCAAGGACGTCAGCCTGACCTTTACGCAATTCGAACCGGAACTGAGCTCGGACACGCGCTATCGTCAATGGGAAGTGAATTTCGACAAGGCCATGAGCCACGGGCCGGATACGCTGATACTCGGCGGGCGCTACGGTCGGACGCTGGACGATGCCAACGTGGTGACTTCGAGCTTCCTGCTCGGCGGCGCGCGGCAGTTGTCGGGGTTCCGTGAGGATGCGCTGTCCGGGCAGAACGTCAGCCTGATGCGCGCTGTGTATTACCGTCGCCTGACGCCGCGCTCATACCTGCCACTGGACTTCCCGCTGTACGCCGGCGCCTCGCTGGAGCGCGGTCGGGCGTGGAACAACGACAATGAATTCGACAGCGGCTACATCAATGCCGCGAGTGTGTTTATCGGCTTCGATACGCCGCTGGGGCCGTTGAATTTCACTTATGGGTTGAATGATGCGGATGAGCAGGCGGTTTATCTGAATCTGGGGCAGACGTTCTGACGTGAGACGGTGTTGGCCGACCTGACGCCTTCGCGAGCAGGCTCGCTCCCACAGGGAGAGCGCATTCCATTGTGGGAGCGAGCCTGCTCGCGAAAGCGGTCCAGGATGAACCCGAATCCGTTGGCGCTCAGCGAATCCCCGCCAACAACGTCCTTGCCGTCTGCTTCAACGGCTCGTCCCCTTCCCTGAGCAACTCATTGAGCAGCGCGATCGCACTGTCGATGTCGCCGTCGTCGATACAGGTTTGCGCCTGTTCGAGCTTGCCGGCGGCTTCGGTTTCGGTTTCGGTGGACTCGGGTAATTGCAGATCCAGAGGTTCCAGCACCAGCGACGTCTCGGGATCGCCGAACTCATTGAGGAAGTCATCGTCGAGCGGCTGGGCGTGGGGCTCGGGGATCCATTCAAGTTCGGCTTCTTCGCCAGATGCAGCCTGTGGCAGTTCAAAATCGACAGGCAGCACTGACAGGCTGGTGCCCAGTTCCGGATCATCGATCGGCGGTGCGGCGGAATCGACGCGGCTGTCGTTGAGATCCCAATTTGAATCCATCGACAGCTCGCCCAGATTCAATTCGAAATCATCCTCCGCGGGGCTGAGCGTCGATGCGAGCGGCGCACCGACGGTCGCTGCCGTGGCCACGGGCAGCTCGGGCGCCACTGGCGGTGTTGCAAACGCCGATGCGGCGCCCGCCAGTTTTGGATGGCGCGCGCGTGCTTCGACCAGTTCGCGGTCATCAACACCGAGGGCACGCAGATGTTTTTCCTGCTGTTCATAAGTGTCGCTGTCGCCCTGCCGCCCCAGTACTTCAAGGAGCTGCAAACCAAGATCGGTGCGCTCCGGTTCCTTGTGCAAGGCATCGCGCAACATGCCGGCGGCTTCGCTGAGGCGGCCGTAGGCCAGATAGATGCCCACGGCCTCCAGCACGTCGCCGGCACCGGGTTCGTCGCGATGATCGGCGCCCGCGTGCGAACCGACGGATTGCTGCAGTTCGGGCTCATCGACGTCGTCTTCGGCGCTCACCGGCAATAGCGGCAGCGCCGTGCCATCTGCTGTCGAACGTTGCTGACGGCGGCGTATGAGCAACGCTGCCAGCACCCCCAGCAGCAATATCAGTCCACCGAGCAATGGCCAGTTCAGCCCCTCGTCTGTTGACTCGACCGGATCTGAAACAGCGACCGGAACCGGCGCGACCACGGGCGGTGGCGGTGCTTTCTGCACTTCGGCCAAGCGGGTTTGCAAGTCGTCGATCTGCTTCTTGTCGTCGGCAATCTGCACTTGCTGCTCTTGCAGCCTGAGGTTCTGTTCGTCGATGGTCTTTTGCAACTGCTGGGTCAGCAGCACGCTGGCGGCCAGTTGCTCGGCCTGCGCATCGTTGGCAACTGCCGCTGGCGTTGGCGGCACAGGCGCGGCAGTGCGTTTGCCCTGGGCAGCCTGGGGCGGCGCGGTAACCGGTTCGACGGTTGGAAATTCAGAAGATTGCGGACGCGGATCCGGCTCGTCGGTGGCGGGCACGATGCCAGGCGAGCCCGGCGGATCGATCAGCACGGTGTACTCGCGCAGCAGACGGCCGTTGGGCTGATCGAGTTGCACGAGGAAATTCAGGAAGGGTTCGTTGACCGGCTTATCCGAGGTCACCCGGATCATCTGGCGGCTGCCGCGCAGGATCGGAGTGAACTTGAGATCGTTGAGAAAGAACACCCGCTCGACGCCGGCCCGGCCGAATTCATCGGCCGAGGCCAGGCTGGCCGAGAGATCGTTTTGCGTCAAAGTGCCGACATCGACCAGCGCGATGTCGGCCTTGAACGGCTGATTGAGGCCTGAGTGAACAGTGATTTCGCCCAACCCCAACGCCATCGACCAGGTCGAATAGCTGAATACGCCAGCGAGCAGCAGCCATTTGGCGCCCCCGCGCAGCACGTGCCGACTTGCGAGCATGAGCATCCCTTAAATAAGCAAAACCGGTTTCTATGCGTTCGCACATCCGGTACGAACACGATATTGCCCAGTAGTTCTTATAGTCCGCTCAGCGCGATCTCTCAAAAAATCGCTGCCGGGATGTGCCTCAAGATTTTTCCAGGTTGGCCAGAATGTGCCCGTGCACGCGCATGCACACCTTCAAATCCGCCTCGTCGACGCCTTCGAACAATTCGTGGCGCAGCTGCGTGGCAATGGTTTCGATCTGTTCGATCAGGGGCAGCGCAGGTGCGCAGAGAACGATCTTTTTCGCCCGACGGTCTTCCATCACGGATTGGCGTTGCACCAGTCCCTGGTTCTCCAGACTATCGAGCAAGCGCGCCAGGGTCGGGCCTTCGACGCCGACACTCTGCGCCAGTTCGCGTTGGGTCGGCGCCTCTTCAAAACGCGCCAGATGCAGCAGCACCAGCCAGCGCGCCTGTGAAAGGCCCAGCCCGGCGAGACGACGATCCAGTTCGGCACGCCAGCCACGAGACATCTGGGCCAGTTGCATACCAAAGCGATGTTGATCGGTTAACGGCATAAAACACTCACGGTTAGACTGAAAATACGGAAAATCTAATTATTAGTCAGCTAAGCATGGGCGGCAGTTATAGGCAAGAGTCGCTCTGTACTGAATCGTTACAACTGCGCGAAGATCAAAAGCCCCTCACCCTGGCCCTCTCCCAGAGGGAGAGGGAACTGAGTGGGGGATGCTTTTGAGATTCGCCAACGTCAAAGCGCTGTGCTGAATCCATAATCGACTCGATTTTGCGGGTCGACATATGACACCAGACACCGCGGTCGGCTCCCTCTCCTCGGGGAGAGGGCTGGGCGGGCGGCGTTCCGATGAGGGGTCGGGCCAGATTACATCT
Source organism: Pseudomonas sp. Sample_9 (assembly GCF_004307535.1). Lineage (NCBI taxonomy): Bacteria > Pseudomonadati > Pseudomonadota > Gammaproteobacteria > Pseudomonadales > Pseudomonadaceae > Pseudomonas > Pseudomonas sp. Sample_9. The sequence continues at coordinate 1,137 of NZ_RAZO01000449.1, read as the reverse complement.
CGAATTCAGACTGCAACGCCGCCCGCACGCAATACAGCACGCCTTCAGGCACACGCCCGGCAAACAATTCCGCCACTTCAGCGACGGACGGCAACTCGCCCTCACCATCGAGGAACGCGTCCTGCACTTCGCTCATCAGCTCTTCTGGCAAATCCAGCGCCTGCTCCAGCGACAATTGCTGCTTGCCGATGGCTTCGGCGAGCATGGCGTAGACGTTCTTCTCCGAGCACTGCAACTGCCCGGCGATCTGCAGCGGGGTCATGCCGGCGCGGGCCAGGGTGATCAACTCGTGACGGACATCGGCGACCACCTTCGGCGCCTCGGCCTCGCCGCCGAGCACTTCGAGGAAGGCTTCGCCGTAGCGTTCCAGCTTGCGCGCGCCGACGCCGCTGACCCGGGCCATCTCCGCCAGCGAGGTCGGCTGGCTGCGGAGCATTTCCAGCAGCGTCGAGTCGGGGAAGATGACATATGGCGGCACGCCGTGTTCTTCGGCAAGCTTGCGCCGTAGTGCGCGCAAGGCTTCCCACTGTTCGCGTTCTTCGCCGCGCACCAGTTGGCTGGCCTGGCTCTTGCTGCCGGTCTTGGCGGTGACTTGCGGTTTCAGGTCGCGGCGCAGTTCCAGCTTCACTTCGCCTTTGAGCAAAGGCCGGCAACTGTCATTCAAGCGCAGACCGCCATAACCCTCGTGATCGACATCGGCCAAGCCACGCGCCACCAACTGGCGGAACAGCGAGCGCCACTCGCTCTCGCTCAACGCCTTGCCCACGCCAAACACCGACAAATGCTGATGGCCGAAGCTGCGCACTTTTTCGTTGTCCTTGCCCAGCAACACGTCGACCAGATGCCCGACGCCATAACGCTGACCGGTGCGGAAAATCGCCGACAACGCCTGACGTGCAGGCTCGGTGGCGTCCCAGGTCTGCACGCCGTCGACACAGTTGTCGCAGTGCCCGCATGGCTCGGGCATGTCTTCATCGAAATAGGCCAGCAACGCCTGACGCCGGCAGCGGGTCTCTTCGCACAGCGAGAGCATGGCGTCGAGCTTGTGCTGCTCCAGACGTTTATGCCGTTCGTCGCCTTCTGAGTTCTGCAGCATCTGCTTGAGCATCACCACGTCTTGCAGACCGTAAGCCATCC
>NZ_RAZO01000067.1:0-1009 GCF_004307535.1 Pseudomonas sp. Sample_9 | reverse complement strand
GCACAGGCTTCGCTGATGGCAGCGTGCTTGGCTTCGCTCAGGTGACCCAGCTCGCGGTTGGCGTCAGCGGCGGCCTGTTTGACCATCGCCAGGCCCACAACCAGTTTCGGGTAATGCGAAATCGGAACGCCCGAGAGGCGGAAGTTGTTCACCGCTCGCAGGGTCTGGATGCCGTAGTACGCATGGGCCGGTACTTCGAGGGCGCCAAGCAGGTCGGTTTCTGTGCGGAAAGATGCAGCGGAGGACATGATAGAAATCATCTCGATAAGGACCCGGTCTGTGCCGGAACGCTGCGAATGCTAGGCTTGTGGGGATTTTTGGGCCAATGCTGTTCAGCACTGCCCTATGCACATTCGGCATAATGCCCATGTGACGCCGCCTGTGCGGCAGACGTGTGACCTCTTTTGGTGCGTGTCCGGGAGGACGTGATGAATCTGGAAAGCAAATGGCTCGAGGACTTCAGTGCCCTGGCCGCCACCCGCAGCTTCTCGCAGGCGGCCGAACGGCGCTTCGTGACTCAGCCGGCATTCAGTCGGCGGATCCGCAGCCTCGAAGCGGCGCTGGGGCTGACCCTGGTCAATCGCTCGCGCACGCCGGTCGAACTGACGGCGGCGGGGCAGTTGTTCCTGGTGACCGCGCGCACCGTGGTCGAACAGCTCGGCGAAGTGCTGCGCCATCTGCATCATCTGGAAGGCGGGCAGGGCGAGGTGATGCAGGTGGCGGCGGCACACTCGCTGGCGCTGGGCTTTTTCCCGCGCTGGATCGCCCAGTTGCGCAACGAAGGGCTGAACATAGCCACGCGGCTGGTGGCGACCAACGTTGGTGACGCCGTGCACGCTTTGCGTGAAGGTGGCTGCGATCTGATGCTGGCGTTCTACGACCCGGATTCGGCGATGCAGATGGACCCGGAAATCTTCCCGTCGCTGCATTTGGGCCAGACCGAGATGCTGCCGGTGTGCGCGGCGGATCTGGATGGCAAACCGCTGTTCGATCTGGAAGGCGAGGCGAG
>NZ_RAZO01000335.1:2449-7025 GCF_004307535.1 Pseudomonas sp. Sample_9 | reverse complement strand
GATTTGGCAGTCGCTACGGCGGCTCGGACTGTTGATGCTCGTGTAGGAGCCGCCGAAGGCTGCGATCTTTTGATCTTCAAAGTCAAAAGATCGCAGCCTTCGGCAGCTCCTACAGGGTTATCAGCAGCTCCGAGCCGCCGTTGGCATTTGTTACGAGGCTGTTTTAATGCCGCTGTCCAACATCCGCATCATCCATGAGGACGCCGCCGTTCTGGTGGTCGACAAACCGACCCTGCTGCTCTCGGTGCCCGGTCGCGCTGACGACAACAAGGACTGCCTGATTACCCGCTTGCAGGAAAACGGCTACCCGGAAGCGCGCATCGTCCATCGCCTGGACTGGGAAACCTCCGGCATCATTCTGCTGGCCCGTGATGCCGATACTCATCGCGAACTGTCGCGGCAGTTTCATGACCGCGAAACCGAAAAGGCCTACACCGCTTTGGCGTGGGGTCAGCCGGAACTGGACAGTGGCAGCATCGACCTGCCCCTGCGCTACGATCCACCGACCAAGCCACGGCACGTGGTCGATCACGAATTCGGCAAGCACGCGCTGACCTTCTGGAAAGTCCTTGAGCGTTGCGGAGAATGGTGCCGCGTCGAACTGACACCGATCACCGGCCGCTCGCATCAACTGCGGGTACACATGTTGTCGATCGGCCACCCGCTGCTCGGTGACGGCCTCTATGCCCACGAGCAAGCGCTGGCAGCCTGGCCACGTCTGTGCCTGCACGCGAGCATGCTCAGTTTCACTCATCCGCAAAGCGGCGAACGCCTGCGCTTCGAGTGCCCGGCGCCATTCTGAAATGCGTGAATACTTTGAAAGCCCTTCCTTGCGAAGGGCTTTTTTTGTCCTGCCAGAATTCCACCGGCAATACATTGACGTAAAGAACTGTCATAAAATTGTAATCAAATATAAAATCATGGCACTTCGATATCAGGCAGGAGGCCTCTTCCGTGTTCTGCAACAAAACACTTCAATCCGAATACCCCATCGTGTGCGCATTCGGTAACACCACCCTGCACCTGAGCGAAGCACCCAGCATCCAGGCCCGCCAAGCCCTCGAGCAACTGATAAAAAAACGTCGCGCGCGCAAACTGACCCGGGCCAGCGCACCGTTGTCGTACTGTGAAACACCACTTTTCGCCAAAGTCCAGCCACTGGACACGTTCAAGGCAAAGGTGCGGGTGAGCCTGAAAAAACCGCAACGCAACGGGCGCTTCGACTGGCCGCTCGAAGAACTGATGAATTGCCTCGAAGCTCAGCGCCGGGGCGTGGAGATGCCTCCACTGAAAGGCTATGGCTATACCCGCAGCCGACTTGGCCTGACCGAGGAATTTTTCCTCCTGACTCACCTGCTCCAAGGCCATATCGACGGCGCCGAATGCATCAGACGCAATCCCGAAAACATCGAAGCTTTCATCCTCGACGCGTTCCAACTGCTCAGCTCGCTCGCCAGCAAGAACATCACTCACATGGATTTCTGGGTGGGCAATATCATGCTGCCCGAGCAAACGCAAAGGCCACTCAAAGCCATCGACTTTGAAAACTGCTTCGCCGGACCGACCGCGCACGCAAGTGAAACACTCGGTTTTCAACTCGGCTTCTTCTATCGTCGGGATATCTACAAGTTCATTACCGAAGCCGCCTACGATCGCCTGGTCGATCAATACATCGGTGCGCTGCCGGATTTGTCGAAAGACAAGTTCGAGACCGTCTACCAGTTGAGCAAACATGAATACGTCGGTCGCAAGCAGCGGCGTGAAGTCTTCCTCACGGGCAGATTGATCGTCGGTTGATACCCTCTCCGGCAACACTTCGAAGCAAGTGTCTGGCCTGCAAATCAGCGGAGCAATACGGTAAACTCGCGCCCCCGCCGTATGGAGCCGCTTATGCGCGAAGCCTTCCCCCCCATGGAAAAAGTACCGCACCAGTTGCTCTACCTGATCTATGGCGACAAAGACGTTTATCGGCGCGAGGCGAAATTCAGCATCCTCACGGCCCTGTCACAGCTGCAACAAGGCGAATCATTGTGCATCCGAGTCCTGACCGATCGTCCGCAGGACTATGCCGGCTGGCCGGTCGATACCGTCACTTTGAGCGAGCAGACCTTGATCCAGTGGCAGGGCGAAAACGGCTACCACCATCGCCGCAAAGCGTGCGCCATTGCACTGGGCCTGACACTCGCCGAAAAAACCCTGTTCGTCGATACCGACACGCTGTTTCTCGGTTCACCGCACCGGCTGTTCAGCATGATCACGCCCGGGCGTTACGTGATGGACCGCTTCGAATACGACTGGAGTTACGTCTGTAACCGGGCAGACTACGAAAAACTCGCGCGCTGCCTGCAAGTCCACGGGATTTCGTCGGCGAACAGCTTCAAGCTCTACAACAGTGGCTTGTGCGGCGTCACCGATGGCGATTCAGCGCTGCTGGACAAGTCGATCCGGCTGATCGATGAGTGGACGCAGGACCCGTTCGACATCCATACGATCGAACAGATTGCACTGTCGTTTGCCATGCGCGACCAACCGATCCAGGAAGCGAAGAAATTCGTCTATCACTACTTCGCCGATAAAAACTTCTTCCACGCCATGCAGAAACACTTTTTCGCCCGCCATGGCGAGGCCTTCCACCCCGAACTGCCAGCGCTGTGCTCCGAGGTTCCGCGCAGCAAACCCGTTCCCTCGACCTGGGAGCGCTTGCGCATCAAGTGGAAGCTGCGCAAAAAGCGCGGCGGCATGAAGAAAGTCGGCCGGGCATTGCTGTTCGGCAGTGCTGCACCTGCCCACCCGTATTACGAGATCTGCCGTCACGAATGGTGGGAATCGGCGTCGAGGGAAATCCTGCGTTGGGACAGCGTTGCGCAAAAGGCCTTCTTCGGCAGCGGCAAGGGCTGGCCGAAACACCTGCCGAAACCCGCCAGAAAGGATGATCAACAAGCGATCATCGCCTACCTGCGCAAGCGCATCGATCAGCATTCCTGAGCGTGCTTGCGCAAACCACTTGCCCAATGGCGCCGAGTGATGCGTTAAACTGCCGCCCATTGCTGTCTGGAGTTTCTTATGCGCGCAGAGTTGAACCAGGGCCTGATCGACTTTCTCAAGGCCTCCCCTACCCCGTTCCACGCCACCGCCAGTCTTGTTCAGCGTCTGGAGGCCGCCGGTTATGTGCGCCTCGACGAGCGCGAGCCATGGTCCACCGAGGCCAACGGCCGCTATTACGTCACCCGTAACGACTCCTCGATCGTCGCGATCAAAATGGGCCGCAACTCGCCACTGCACGACGGTATCCGTCTGGTCGGCGCCCATACCGACAGCCCGTGCCTGCGGGTCAAGCCGCAACCGGAACTGCAGCGTCAGGGTTTCTGGCAGCTGGGCGTCGAAGTCTACGGCGGCGCGCTGCTGGCGCCGTGGTTCGACCGCGATCTGTCGCTCGCCGGCCGCGTGACCTTCCGCCGTGACGGCAAGGTCGAGAGCCAGTTGATCGACTTCAAGGCACCGATCGCGATCATTCCCAACCTGGCCATTCACCTCAACCGTGAAGCCAATCAGGGCTGGGCGATCAATGCACAGACCGAACTGCCGCCGATCCTCGCCCAGTTCGCCGGTGACGAGCGCGTCGATTTCCGCGCCGTGCTCACCGACCAACTGGCCCGCGAACACGGCTTGAATGCCGACGTGGTGCTGGATTACGAGCTGAGTTTCTACGACACGCAAAGCGCGGCGGTGATCGGCTTGAACGGTGATTTCATTGCCGGTGCACGCCTGGATAACCTGCTGTCCTGCTACGCCGGCCTGCAAGCGTTGCTCACCGCCGAGACCGACGAAACCTGTGTGCTGGTCTGTAATGACCACGAAGAAGTCGGCTCGTGTTCGGCGTGCGGTGCCGACGGCCCGATGCTCGAACAGACCCTGCGCCGCCTGTTGCCGGAAGGCGACGAGTTCGTCCGCACCATCCAGAAATCCCTGCTGGTGTCGGCCGACAACGCCCACGGCGTGCATCCCAACTACGCGGAAAAGCACGATGCCAACCACGGCCCGAAACTCAACGCCGGCCCGGTGATCAAGGTCAACAGCAACCAACGCTACGCCACCAACAGCGAAACCGCCGGATTCTTCCGCCATCTGTGCATGGCCGAAGAAGTCCCGGTGCAAAGCTTCGTGGTGCGCAGCGACATGGGCTGCGGTTCGACCATCGGCCCGATCACCGCCAGCCATCTGGGCGTGCGCACCGTCGACATCGGCCTGCCGACCTTTGCCATGCACTCGATTCGCGAACTGTGCGGCAGCCATGATCTGGCGCATCTGGTCAAAGTGCTCAGCGCGTTTTATGCCAGTCGGGAATTGCCATAAAGGCTGAAAAGCTTCGCGAGCAGGCTCGCTCCCACAGTTGAACTGCATTTCAAATGTGGGAGCCAGTCATCTCCCCTTGGAATGCCAATCAACCCGTGGGAGCGAGCCTGCTCGCGAAAGCGCCTGTGCAGACAGCAGAATCCTCTCGGCCTGTTGCATTCCTGAGCTACATCACACCCTGCCTCGAAAACCCGCCTAGACTGCAAGAATCCTCTACAGACAA
>NZ_RAZO01000335.1:0-2349 GCF_004307535.1 Pseudomonas sp. Sample_9 | reverse complement strand
ACATCACACCCTGCCTCGAAAACCCGCCTAGACTGCAAGAATCCTCTACAGACAAGGCAGTCTTCATGATCTCGATGTCCTCCTTCCACGCCATGCTCATTCCCATCCTCAGCGGAATGATCCTGCTGGCCATCGGCTTCAACTTCCGCGACAAGAACGCCGGGGTGTTCGCCATGTGGATCGGCATGCTGATGATCCTCGCCACGGTGGTCTACAAGATCCTCGCCAAACTGAACGAATGACCGAGCCCGGCTCGCATTGCGCCAAGGGGCCTCGTACACTCCAGCGCATCCGCCTATCGCGAGGTTGTCTTCTGGTGTTTGCTCGTCTTTTTGCTTTGCCCGGTCTGTTGCTTGTCTGCCTGATGACGCTGCTGCCGCTGGCGCCCGCCCAGGCAGTCGGTCTGCCCGGCCTGCTCAACACTTCCAAACCGCAGCCTGAAGCCGTGGAACCCCTCGGCCAGTCGCTGGACGAAGTGATCAAGTCGCTGGAAAACGACAAGCAACGCGCGCAACTGCTCAGTGATCTGAAGAAGCTGCGCGACGCCACGAAGAAAGCTCAGACCACCCCGGAAGAAGGCGTGCTGGGCCTGATCGGCGGCACCCTCGCCAACTTCGAAAAACAGTTTTCCGGCGCCGACAGCCCGATTACCCGCTGGTCCAACGAATTCGATCTGGCCAAGGACGAACTGACCAGCAAGCTGCTGCCGGCCAATGAATGGCTGCCGATCATCTTCGGTTTCGCGGTGATCCTGATGGTCTGGAGCCTGCTCGCCGCCGCGCTGATCTGGCTTGGCCACCGCGTGCGCATGCGCTTTGGCCTCACCGAAGAATTACCGCAACACCCCAAGGCCCTCGACATGCTGCGTTTTGCCCTGCGCAAGCTTGGACCGTGGCTGATCGCGTTGGTGATCACGGTGTACATGAGCTACGTGCTGCCGTCGTCACTGGGCAAAAGCCTGGCGATGGTGCTGGCCTATGCCTTGGTGGTCGGCACCTGTTTTTCGGCGATCTGCGTGATTGCCTTCTCCCTGCTCGACGGCCCGCACCGCCATCGTGCGCTGTACATCCTGCGTCATCAGGCGTTCCGGCCGCTGTGGCTGATCGGCAGTTTCGCCGCGTTCGGTGAAGCGTTGAGCGACCCGCGTCTGGTCGAGAGCCTCGGCGTGCATCTGGCGCACACCGCCGCGACCACCGCCAATGTGCTTGCGGCGCTGTCGACCGGCCTGTTCATTCTGCGATTCCGCCGACCGATCGCGCACCTGATCCGCAATCAACCACTGTCGCGCCGCCTGACTCGCCGCGCCCTCAGCGACACCATCGAAATCCTCGGCACCTTCTGGTACGTGCCGGCGCTGGTGCTGGTCGGCATCTCGCTGTTCGCCACATTCGTCTCCGCCGGCGACACCAGCACCGCGCTGCGCCAATCGCTGATCTGCACGGTTCTGCTGGTGTTGTGCATGGTCATCAACGGCCTTGTGCGCCGTCATTCGCTCAAACCACAACGCGGGCCGAAACGCCATGCGCTGTACTCGGAGCGACTGAAAAACTTCTTCTACACCCTGACGCATTTGCTGGTGTGGCTGATCTTCATCGAACTGGGCCTGCGCGTCTGGGGCCATTCGCTGATCGCGTTCGCCGAAGGCGATGGCCATGACATCAGCGTCAAACTGTTCAGCCTGATCGGCACGCTGATTTTCTCCTGGCTGATCTGGATCCTCGCCGACACCGCCGTGCACCACGCCCTCACCCGCTCGCGCAAAGGCCTGGCCAACGCCCGGGCACAGACGATGATGCCGCTGATCCGCAACGTGCTGTTCGTGGCGATTTTCATCATTGCGCTGATCGTCGCGCTGGCGAACATGGGCATGAACGTCACCCCATTGCTGGCCGGTGCCGGTGTGATCGGTCTGGCCATCGGTTTCGGTGCGCAGTCGCTGGTCGCTGACCTGATCACCGGCCTGTTCATCATCATCGAAGACTCGCTGGCCATCGACGATTACGTCGACGTCGGCGGCCACCTCGGCACCGTCGAAGGCCTGACCATCCGCACCGTACGCCTGCGCGATATCGACGGCATCGTCCACACCATCCCGTTCAGCGAAATCAAAAGCATCAAGAACTACTCGCGGGAATTCGGCTACGCCATCTTCCGCGTGGCCGTGCCGTACAACATGGAAATCGACGACGCGATCAAACTGATGCGCGACGTCGGCCAGAAGATGCGCAGCGATCCGTTGCAGCGCCGCAACATCTGGTCGCCGCTGGAGATTCAGGGTGTGGAAAGTTTCGAGTCCGGCAGCGCGATCCTCCGCGCACGGTTCAAGACTGCGCCGATCAAGCAGTGGGA
>NZ_RAZO01000494.1:0-7090 GCF_004307535.1 Pseudomonas sp. Sample_9 | reverse complement strand
ACGAAGACCTGCTGGCCAACGCCTGCGAAACCCTCGCCTCCGCCAAAACCATCGCCCAGGAATTCGCCGGACTAGTCAAACCATCCCAGCGCCGAACGCTGATGGGCATCGCGCAGCTGATCATGCTTGGGGAATTGGCGGTGAATCGGGTGCTGGATAATCTGGAATTGCCGCAGTAGCACGGCGCAATGATCGTTCCCACGCTCCCGCGTGTGAATGCCTCAACGGACGCTCTGCGTTCGGCTTTGGAAGCGAAGCGGAGCTTACCGGGCTGCATTCCTTTGTTGCGCCGTGGGAAAGATCATCAGTGGGCGAGCTACTAAGCAGTCAGTATCTGCTTGGCCGTGATTTCGCCGAAAGCCAGCTGATTGCGATCGACATACTTCACGCCTCGAAATACCGATTGGCCTTCAACCTCGACGAAATCCTCGTGCATGTACATGAGCACGACTTTGGTCGTTGGCGCTGTGATTTTCGGAATGGCCAAGTCAGCCTGCAACAGGTTCAGCGCCCAATGAAATTGCATTAAGGGTAAATCATTGATCGTGATCAGGCGGCTGTCGTGCAGTAATCGGAAGTCCCGGCTTGCAGTGATACGCAACTTTTGCCCGACGATCTGAAACGCAGGCTTGCTATAGCGCACCTCCAGATCAGCATTCGAGGCCCATTGACCCATGTAATAACGTGGCGATGTGAACAGCGCGAACAAGGCCATTTTGTGTCCGACATTGCCCGCGCTATCGAACAGATAGTTGTAGGAGTAGTGGTAAGCCAATCCGTCCAGTTCAGGCCTGATGGCATTGACCGGGTTGTTCAGATAATCGGGGATATAAACGTTGGCCATCTGCACGAAGTGAGTAAAGTCGAGATCGAGGTCAAAGCTCACCGTGTACCGTATGGATCGTTCTTTGGGGTTTTGCTCCAACTGTCCTGAAACGTAGTCCAGTGTCATTCCTTCGAGTTTTTTATAGATTCGCTCTGCCATGATCTCTATCTCTGCGCTCAGGGATTATTCCCAAGTGCATAGCAACGCGGTTGGATAGCGGCGTCTACTGTCAGAGTTGACAGGTTGAGAGACTTTCCAGACGAGCGGTAAACATCAGGAATCCCGACGCAAATCCGGTGGAATCGGCAGATCATCCTTCAGCGGATCCGGCCGCTTGCCCTTGCCCGCCTGGTGTTGGCGGATCTGGTAGACGTAAGCCAACACCTGCGCCACTGCCAGATACAGCCCGCCAGGAATTTCCTGCTCAAGCTCAGTTGAGTAATAGATCGAGCGCGCCAACGCAGGCGACTCGAGCAGCATGACGTTATTGGCCACGGCGATTTCGCGGATTTTCAAGGCGATGAAGTCGCTGCCCTTGGCCAGAAGCACCGGGGCGCCGCCCTTTTCCGAGTCGTACTTGAGCGCGACGGCGTAATGGGTCGGGTTGGTGATGACCACGTCGGCTTCGGGGATCGCCGACATCATGCGGCGCTGGGACATTTCGCGCTGGGTCTGGCGGATGCGTTGCTTGACCTCTGGGCGGCCTTCCTGGTCCTTGTGTTCGTCGCGCACTTCCTGCTTGGTCATCAGCAGTTTCTTGTGCGCTTCCCAGAGCTGCACCGGCACGTCGACGGCGGCGATGATGATCAGGCCGCAGGCCAGCCACAGGGTGCTCCAGCCCACCAGCAACACGCTGTGGATGATTGCCATGTCCAGCGGCTCGTGGGCGATGCGCAAAAAGTCATCGACGTCGGCAGACAACACCACCAGGGCCACGCCCAGGGTAATCAGAAACTTCGCCAGTGCCTTGAGCAGTTCGACCACAGCCTTGAACGAGAACATGCGCTTGAGGCCGGCGGCCGGGTTCATTCGGCTGAACTTGGGTGCCAGGGAGCTTGCGGCGAACAGCCAGCCACCGAGGGAGATCGGCCCGATCACGGCGGCGAGCAACAGGGTGATCATCACTGGCTGAATCGCCAGCAAGGCAATCAGGCCCGACTCCAGCAAGAACCGGCCCATGGCGCCCTGGTCCATGACCACTTCGCGCGACAGGGTGAAGTTCAAGCGCATCACGTCCATCAGTTCTTGCGCGAGCATGCCGCCGAAAATCAGCAGCGCAGAGGCACCGGCCATCATCACGGCGAGGGTGTTGAGTTCTTTGGAGCGGGCAATCTCACCCTTTTCACGGGAATCCTTTTTGCGTTTCTCCGTGGGGTCTTCTGTTTTGTCCTGACCGCTCTCGCTCTCTGCCATGACTCAGCGCGCCCGTGCCAGTTCGCGTAGCAACTGCAGGGCCTCGCTGGCCAGCGGTTGATACTGGTTGAGAATGTCCGCCAGGCCCACCCAGACGATGAACAGGCCGAGCACCAGGGTCAGCGGAAAACCGATCGAGAAGATGTTCAGTTGCGGCGCGGCGCGGGTCATCACGCCGAAAGCGATGTTGACCACCAGCAGTGCGGTGACGGCCGGCAATACCAGCAACAGCGCGGCGCCGAGCACCCAGCCGAGTTTGCCGGCCAACTCCCAGTAATGCGCAACCATCAAACCACCGCCAACCGGCAGCGTGGTGAAACTTTCAGTGAGGACTTCGAACACCACCAGGTGGCCGTTCATTGACAGGAACAGCAGCGTCACCAGCATGGTGAAGAACTGCCCGATCACCGCCACCGAAACGCCGTTGGTTGGGTCGATCATTGAGGCGAAGCCCATGCCCATCTGCACCGCGACAATCTGCCCGGCGACGGCGAAGGCCTGGAAGAACAGTTGCAGGGAAAAGCCCAGTACGGCGCCGACCAGAATCTGCTCGCCGATCAGCAGCAGGCCGCTGAGATCCAGCGGGCTGACGGCGGGCATCGGCGGCAGAGCCGGGGTGATGACCACGGTGATCGCCACGGCGAAATACAGGCGCACGCGGCGCGGGATAAGGGTGGTGCCGAACACCGGCATGACCATCAGCATCGACGCCACGCGAAACAGCGGCAACATGAACGACGCCACCCAAGTGCTGATCTGGGTGTCGGTCAGCTGAAGCAGCGATTGCATGGCTTAGCCGATGACCATCGGAATGTTTTTGTACAGCTGGATGATGTATTCCATGAACGTCTGCACGATCCACGGACCGCCGATGATCAGGGTCACCAGCATCACCAGCAGACGCGGCAGGAAGCTCAGGGTCTGTTCGTTGATCTGCGTGGCGGCCTGGAACATCGACACCAGCAGGCCGACCAAAAGGCTCGGCACCACCAGGATGGCGACCATCATGGTGGTCAGCCACAGGGCTTCACGAAAGATATCGACCGCGACTTCCGGCGTCATGGCGAAACACCTCCAAAACTACTGGCCAGAGTACCGATGATCAGCGCCCAGCCATCGACCAGCACGAACAGCATGATCTTGAACGGCAGCGAGATGATCAGCGGCGAGAGCATCATCATACCCATGGCCATCAGCACGCTCGCGACAACGAGGTCGATGATCAGGAACGGGATGAAGATCATGAAGCCGATCTGGAAGGCGGTTTTAAGCTCGGAGGTGACGAATGCCGGTACCAGAATGGTCAGCGGCGCTTGATCAGGGCTGGCAATGTCGGTGCGCTTGGACAGGCGCATGAACAGCTCCAGATCGCTGGTGCGGGTCTGCGCGAGCATGAAGTCCTTGATCGGCACCTGAGCCTTTTCCACCGCTTGCTGGGCGGTGAGGGTTTCCGCCAGATACGGTTGCAGCGCGTCGTTGTTCACCCGGTCGAATACCGGCGCCATGATGAACAGCGTCAGGAACAGCGCCATGCCGGTGAGGATCTGGTTCGACGGCGTCTGTTGCAGGCCGAGGGCCTGACGCAGGATCGAGAAGACAATGATGATCCGCGTGAAACTGGTCATCAGAATGACCGCCGCCGGAATAAAGCTCAGCGCGGTCATGATCAGCAGGATCTGCAGACTGACCGAATATTCCTGCGCGCCGTCGGCATTGGTGCCCAGCGTGATCGCCGGGATCGACAACGGATCGGCGGCGAACGCCAGCGGCGCGGCCAGCAACAGGACCAGCGTCAAGACGATGCGGAGCGCACCCATTACTTCGTATCCTTTTGGTCCTTGCCGAGAATTTTCAGCAGATGCTGAGCAAATTCCGGCGTCGCTTTTTCACTGGCGCTGGGGACTTCGACCGGTTCTTTGAGCACATGCAGCGCGGTGATCGTGCCGGGGCTGAGGCCGAGCAGAATCTGCTCGTTACCGACCTGCACCAGCATCAAGCGGTCACGCGGGCCGAGCGCGCGTGAGCCGATCAATTCGATCACCTGGCCCTTGCCCGCCGGCCCCGCCTGTTGCACGCGGCGCAGCAGCCAGGCGAGGAAGAAGATCAAGCCCAGCACCAGCAGCAAACCGAACACCAGTTGCGTCAACTGACCGGCCACGCCGCTGTTGACCATTGGCGCGGTGGCGGCAGGCGCAGCAGTGGTTGCGCCCGGCTCGACGGCCAGTACGCTCAACGGCAATGCCAGCAGAGTCCAGAGTAACCTTTTCACTCAGCGCAGCTTCTTGATGCGTTCGCTTGGGCTGATCACGTCGGTCAGGCGGATGCCGAACTTCTCGTTGACCACCACTACTTCGCCGTGGGCGATCAGGGTGCCGTTGACCAGCACGTCGAGCGGCTCACCGGCCAGACGATCGAGCTCGATTACCGAACCCTGGTTGAGCTGCAGCAGGTTGCGGATGTTGATGTCGGTGCTGCCGACTTCCATCGAGATCGACACCGGAATATCGAGGATCACGTCCAGGTTCGGACCGTCGAGGGTCACCGGATCGTTGTTCTTCGGCACGCTGCCGAACTCTTCCATCGGCAGACGGTTGGAGCTGGAAGTGCCGGCGTCGGCGGCCAGCAGCGCATCGATGTCAGCCTGGCCGGCATCACCGGTTTCTTCCAGGGCAGCAGCCCATTCATCGGCCAGTGCCTGGTCGTCTTGCGCGTTCATATCGTCGTTCATCATGTGTCCTCGGCGGGCAACAATTCAGTTAAATACGGGGGTGAAAAGCGCCGTCTCAGCGACGCTCGATCGGCTCGATCACCTGCAACGCGAGGTTGCCTTTGTGCGAGCCCATCTTGACCTTGAAGGCCGGCACGCCGTTGGCGCGCATGATCATGTCTTCCGGCATCTCGACCGGGATCACATCGCCCGGTTGCATGTGCAGGATGTCGCGCAGCTTCAACTGGCGGCGGGCCACGGTGGCACCGATCGGCACGTCGACATCGAGCACGTCCTGGCGCAAGGCGTTGACCCAGCGCTCGTCCTGATCGTCGAGGTCGGACTGGAAACCGGCGTCGAGCATTTCGCGCACCGGCTCGATCATCGAGTACGGCATGGTCACGTGCAGATCGCCGCCACCGCCATCGAGTTCGATGTGGAAAGTGGAAACCACAATCGCTTCGCTCGGGCCGACGATGTTGGCCATGGCCGGGTTCACTTCCGAGTTGATGTACTCGAAATTGACTTCCATGATCGCCTGCCAGGCTTCTTTCAGATCGACGAAAGCCTGCTCGAGCACCATGCGCACTACGCGCAGTTCGGTCGGGGTGAATTCACGCCCTTCGATCTTGGCGTGACGGCCGTCGCCGCCGAAGAAGTTGTCCACCAGTTTGAACACCAGTTTGGCGTCGAGGATGAACAGCGCGGTGCCGCGCAGCGGTTTGATCTTGACCAGGTTGAGGCTGGTCGGCACGTACAGCGAGTGCACGTATTCGCCGAACTTCATCACCTGCACGCCACCGACAGCCACGTCCGCCGAGCGGCGCAGCATGTTGAACATGCTGATGCGGGTGTAGCGGGCGAAACGCTCGTTGATCATTTCCAGCGTCGGCATGCGTCCACGAACGATGCGATCCTGGCTGGTCAGGTCGTAGCTTTTGACACTGCCGGGTTCGGCAGCATTATCGGTCTGTACCAGACCATCATCGACGCCATGCAAGAGCGCATCGATTTCATCCTGGGACAGCAGATCCTGCACGGCCATGTCGTGTTCCTACTGCAGTACGAAATTAGTGAAAAGCAACTGTTCGATGACCACTTTGCCCAGTTCTTTCTGCGCCACTTCCTGGACGCTGGCGGTGGCCTTCTGGCGCAACATCTCCTGGCCGACCGGGGTGGCCAGTGTGGCGAAATCCTGACCGGAGAAGAGCATCACCAGGTTGTTGCGGATAACCGGCATGTGCACTTTGAGCGCGTCCAGATCGGCCTGATTACGCGCCAGCATGGTGATGCTCACCTGCATGTAGCGCTGACGGCCGTTCTGGTTGTAGTTGGCAACGAAGGCGGGCGCCATCGGCTCGAAAATCGCCGCTTGCTTGCCGGCCGGCGCTGCTTCAGCAGCCTCGGCAGGCTTGCTCTGCGCGCCGTGCATGAAGAACCAGGTCGCCCCGACGGATGCACCAATGGCCACCAGCAACGCCAGCACGATCACGATGATCAGCTTGAGTTTGCCTTTGGTTGCGGGGTCTTTTACTGCTGCAGCTTCGCTCTTCGCCATGCCAATAATCCGTCACTAATCGGGGGTTTCACAGTCGCACGGCAAGGCAAGAGCAAGTGTTATGCCAGAAGTGTCGGAGTCGAGAACGACGCTAAAGTCAAAAGCACCCTCACCCCAGCCCTCTCCCGGAGGGAGAGGGGGCCGACCGAGGTGTAATGGGCTGGACATCGACCTGCACAACCGAGGTGATTGCAAGTTCAGGGCGAGAATCAACAGGTCGCCGAATGTCGAACGGATTCAGCGATGCTCGTTCAGGTCGGCGTAGTTCTTCAAGATTCCACAATCGGTCCCCTCTCCCTCTGGGAGAGGGCTAGGGTGAGGGGCTCTTGATTTGCTCAGGCGTAATAGTCGACCGCGCTGGTGCCGATGACGCTGGTGGTCTGCGCCGCCACTTCAGCGACAGTAGCCGGTGCCAATTCCTCATCCGCCGAATCCAGGCGGCCACCCGCAGCGCTGGTCCGGCCACTGTGGCCCTGCTGCGCCTGCTCCTGGCCTTGCTGACCCTGCCAGCCACGGTTCTGGTCGGCCACATTGACGTCGACCTGGCCCATGCCCTGCTGGTTGAACATGTCGCGCAGGCGGTGCA
>NZ_RAZO01000052.1:5549-7170 GCF_004307535.1 Pseudomonas sp. Sample_9 | reverse complement strand
AACCTTAATGATGCTCCCGCGTCGCGCGGAATTTCACATCCGGCCAGCGCTCTTCCATCAATGCCAGATTCACCCGCGTCGGCGCCAGGTAAGTCAGGTGACCACCGCCATCCAGCGCGAGGTTCTCCACCGCCTTGTTGGAGAATTCCTCAAGCTTCTTCTTGTCGTCACACTCGATCCAGCGCGCCGAATACACGGTGATCGGCTCATACGAGCACTCGACCTTGTATTCCTCTTTCAAACGGCTGGCGACCACATCGAACTGCAGCACACCGACGGCGCCGAGAATGATGTCGTTGCTGCGCTCGGGGAAGAACACCTGCGTCGCGCCCTCTTCCGCCAACTGCTGCAAGCCCTGACGCAACTGCTTGGATTTCAGCGGATCACGCAGACGCACGCGACGGAACAGTTCCGGGGCGAAGTGCGGGATGCCGGTGAAACCGAGGACTTCGCCTTCGCTGAAGGTGTCGCCAATCTGGATCGTGCCGTGGTTGTGCAGACCGATGATGTCTCCAGCGTACGCCTCTTCCAATTGCTCACGCTCGGAGGAGAAGAACGTCAGGGCATCGCCGATGCGCACGTCCTTGCCGGTGCGCACGTGGCGCATCTTCATGCCTTTTTCGTACTTGCCCGAGCAGATACGCATGAAGGCAATGCGGTCGCGGTGTTTCGGGTCCATGTTCGCCTGGATCTTGAAGATGAAGCCCGAGAACTTCTCTTCCACCGGCTCGACAGTGCGCTCGTTGGCCACACGGGCCAGCGGACGCGGCGCCCAATCGACGACAGCATCGAGCACGTGGTCGACACCGAAGTTGCCCAGCGCCGTACCGAAGAACACCGGGGTCAACTGGCCGTCGAGGAATTCCTGCTGGTTGAATTCGTGGCAGGCGCCCTGCACCAGTTCCAACTGCTCGATGAAACGATCGTACTCGTCGCCCAAGTGCGCGCGCGCCTCGTCGGAGTCGAGTTTCTCAATGATCTTGGTTTCGGTGCGCTCGTGACCGTGACCGGCGGTGTAGACGATGATGTAGTCGTCGGCCAGGTGATACACGCCCTTGAAATCGCGGTAGCAACCGATCGGCCAGGTGATCGGCGCAGCCTTGATCTTCAGGACCGCTTCGATTTCGTCGAGCAGTTCGATCGGGTCGCGGATATCACGGTCGAGTTTGTTGATGAAGCTGACGATCGGCGTGTCACGCAGACGGCAGACGTCCATCAGCGCAATGGTCCGTGGCTCTACACCCTTACCGCCGTCGAGCACCATCAAGGCCGAGTCCACCGCGGTCAGGGTGCGGTAGGTGTCTTCGGAGAAGTCTTCGTGGCCCGGGGTGTCGAGCAGGTTGATCATGTGTTCGCGATAGGGGAACTGCATGACCGACGTGGTAATGGAAATACCCCGCTGCTTCTCCATCTCCATCCAGTCGGATGTCGCATGGCGATCGGATTTACGGGATTTCACCGTACCGGCCACTGCAATCGCCTTGCCCATCAACAGGAGCTTTTCGGTGATCGTGGTTTTACCGGCATCGGGGTGGGAAATAATGGCGAAAGTGCGGCGTTTCGCGACTTCGGCGGCCTGTTGGGTCATGGGAAATCGCCTGGCGGTGATTCAAAAAAGGGC
>NZ_RAZO01000052.1:0-5449 GCF_004307535.1 Pseudomonas sp. Sample_9 | reverse complement strand
TGGGAACCTTTTAAAGCACGGAGACGTCCATCCCCTGTTACGAACTTTCGTCAGGGGCTGAAAAATCAGCAAGTTAGCCTGACGAGGCTGCGCTCATGGCTCGCTTTCGCACCGCTTGGCCGGTGCTGGAAAACGGCTACTTTTCGCGAACGCTGACTTCGGCAGCCAGGAATGGCTTGCCACGCGGAGCAGCGCTCGCCGACTACAAAAAAAGGAGTCCGCCTGTGGCTATCCGCTATGGCAAAGGGCTGATGGGAGGTGCGGTGGTGATCGCGCTCCTGGCCCTGCTGGTCCACTGGATCGGCATCAACACGATCGAACACTACCGCGACGATTTGTTGTTTTACCTGCAAGCTCATCTGATTCTCGTCCTCGCTTCCATGCTGGCCGCCCTTGTCGTGGGCATCCCCGCCGGTATCTTCCTCAGCCGCCCGACCATGGTCGGCCGCGCCGAACGCTTCATGCAGATCTTCAATATCGGCAACACCGTGCCACCGCTGGCCGTGCTCGCGATCGCGCTGGGCATCCTCGGCATCGGCAGTGGCCCGGCGATCTTCGCCCTGTTCCTCGCCTCGCTGTTGCCGATTGTGCGCAACACCTATGAAGGCCTGAAAAATGTGCAGGGCTCGCTGAAAGAAGCCGCTGTCGGCATCGGCATGACGCCGCGCCAAGTGCTGTGGAAAGTCGAACTGCCCAACGCCGTGCCGATCATCGTCGGTGGCGTGCGGGTCGCACTGGCGATCAACGTCGGCACCGCGCCGCTGGCGTTCCTGATCGGCGCCAACAGCCTCGGCAGCCTGATCTTCCCCGGCATCGCCCTGAACAATCAGCCGCAACTGCTGCTCGGCGCCGCGTGCACCGCGCTGTTGGCGCTGTTGCTCGATGGCGTGGTCACCCTCGCCAGCCGCCTATGGCTGGAACGCGGTCTGCGCCCGTCTTAAGGCTTTGCGAAGGAATATTTATGAAACGACTTAGCTTGATCTTAGGCTGCGTCCTGCTGTTCGCAGGAATCGCGCAAGCCGCTGAAAAACCGGTCATCCGCCTTGGCGCCCGGGTCTTCACAGAGCAGACCCTGCTCGCCGAAATCACCGCGCAATACCTGCGCAGCAAAGGCTATGACGCGCAGATCACCGGCGGTCTGGGCAGCAACCTCGCGCGCAGCGCCCACGAAAGTGGCCAATTGGACCTGCTCTGGGAATACACCGGCGTGTCGCTGGTGGCCTACAACCATGTCACCGAGAAACTCGACAGCGCGCAATCCTACGCCCGGGTCAAAGAACTCGACGCGAAAAAAGGCCTGGTCTGGCTGACGCCGTCGAAATTCAGCAACACCTACGCCCTCGCTTTGCCGAAAAAAGTCGCCGAGCAATACCCGCAGATCGGCAATATCAGCCAGCTCAACGAAGTGCTGCGCGCCGAGGCCAAAACCAACCACCTGGTGGCGCTGGATACCGAGTTCGCCAACCGCTCCGACGGTCTCGACGGCATGGTCAAGCTCTACGACATGAACCTGACCCGCAAGAACATCCGCCAGATGGATGCCGGCCTGGTCTACACCGCGCTGCGCAACGGTCAGGTGTTTGCCGGCCTGGTCTACACCACCGATGGCCGCCTCAATGCCTTCGGCCTGAAATTGCTGGAAGACGACAAGCATTACTTCCCCGACTACACCGCCGCTCCCGTGGTGCGTCAGGCCACGCTGGACGCCAACCCGAAACTGGCCGAACAACTCAAGCCGCTGGCCGAACTGTTCGACGACGAAACCATGCGCCAACTCAACGCGCGGGTCGATGTCGACCACGAAAGCCCATCGTCCGTTGCCGCCGATTTCCTGCGCCAGCACCCATTGAATTAAGAGAGGAGAAGTCATGGAATTCCTGAACGCCTTTTCCCATCTCGACTGGCAGCAGGTGATGCACCTGACCTGGCAGCACATCACTCTGGTCGGCATCGCCGTGACCCTGGCGATCGTCATCGGCGTGCCGCTGGGCATCCTGATGACGCGTTTTCCCACCCTCGCCGGCCCGCTGCAGGCCAGCGCCACGGTGCTGCTGACCGTGCCGTCGATTGCCCTGTTCGGCCTGCTGCTGCCGTTCTACTCCAAATTCGGCCAGGGCCTGGGGCCGCTGCCGGCAATCACCGCCGTGTTCCTCTATTCGTTGCTGCCGATCATGCGCAACACCTACCTCGCCCTCACCGGCGTCGAGCCGGGCATCCGCGAAGCCGCGCGCGGCATCGGCATGACCTTCGGCCAGCGCCTGCGCATGGTTGAACTGCCGATCGCGGTGCCGGTGATTCTTGCCGGCGTGCGCACCGCCGTGGTGATGAACATCGGCGTGATGACCATCGCCGCAACCATCGGCGCCGGCGGCCTCGGTGTGTTGATCCTCGCCTCCATCAGCCGCAGTGACATGTCGATGCTTATCGTCGGCGCGCTGCTGGTCAGTCTTCTGGCGATTTTCGCCGACCTCGTTTTGCAGTGGCTGCAACGCTCGCTGACTCCAAAAGGACTCCTCAAATGATCGAACTTCAAAACCTCAGCAAAACTTTCCAAAGCAACGGCAAAGATGTCAAAGCCGTGGACTCGGTAAGCCTGACCGTCAATGAAGGCGAGATCTGCGTGTTCCTCGGGCCATCGGGTTGCGGCAAAAGCACCACGCTGAAAATGATCAACCGCCTGATCAAACCGACCTCGGGCAAGATCCTGATCAACGGCGAAGACACCACCGATCTCGACGAAGTGACGCTGCGCCGCAACATCGGCTACGTGATCCAGCAGATCGGTCTGTTCCCGAACATGACCATCGAAGAGAACATCGTCGTGGTGCCGAAACTGCTCGGCTGGGACAAACAGAAATGCCACGACCGCGCCCGCGAACTGATGAGCATGATCAAGCTCGAGCCCAAGCAGTATCTGCATCGCTACCCGCGTGAACTGTCCGGTGGTCAGCAACAGCGTATCGGTGTGATTCGTGCGCTTGCGGCTGACGCCCCGCTGCTGTTGATGGACGAGCCGTTCGGCGCGGTCGACCCGATCAACCGCGAGATGATCCAGAACGAATTCTTCGAGATGCAGCGCGCGCTGAACAAGACCGTGATCATGGTCAGCCACGACATCGACGAAGCCATCAAGCTGGGCGACAAGATCGCCATCTTCCGCGCCGGCAAGCTGCTGCAGATCGACCATCCGGACACCCTGCTGGCGCATCCGGCGGATGATTTCGTCAGCAACTTCGTCGGCCAGGACAGCACGCTCAAACGCCTGCTGTTGGTGAAAGCCGAAGACGCGGCGGATAACGCGCCGTCGGTCAGCCCGGAAACCCCGGTGGCCGATGCGCTGGAGTTGATGGACGAACATGACCGTCGCTACGTGGTGGTCACCTGCGCCGAGAACAAGGCACTGGGTTACGTGCGCCGTCGCGACCTGCATCGCCAGACCGGCACCTGCGCGCAATTCCTGCGTGAGTTCAACGCCACGGCGGCGTACGACGAGCACCTGCGCATCCTGTTGTCGCGGATGTACGAGTTCAACCGCGCCTGGCTGCCGGTAATGGATGCCGAACGGGTATTCCTCGGTGAAGTGACGCAGGAATCGATCGCGGCGTACCTGAGCTCGGGACGTTCGCGGGGGATGAAGACCAGTATCGTCTCGCCGGCTGAGACGGTGGTCGCATAATCCGTCTGCGTGGTTGAAACCCGATCCCTGTGGGAGCGAGCCTGCTCGCGAAGCGCAATTTCAGTCGATGCTGATGGCGGCTGTGAAAATGCCTTCGCGAGCAGGCTCGCTCCCACAGGATCTGCGTGATTTTGTTGATCTTCGCAGGGTGACAAAGAATCTCAACAGCCTCTCCTGCAAGAGCGTCGTCAATTCAGCTTCTTCAAGGTCCAAATCCCGCTTCAAACCCCTCTCTCGACGCCAACGTCGCCGAAGTTGCCCCCATCACACTTACCCGCGATCTGGCTGCCAAAAGCCCCGAACGTGCAGATATGTTTAACACTCGAAAATTCGCCGGGAACATCTGCCCGTCATCTCGGTCGGGTAGAAGGAGTGATGAACGCGACGCACGTCAGAAGCGTGCAAAAACGCGACATTTTTAGTTGATCTCGCGCCCCTCACGCCCTAAAGTTCGCGCCGAACGTCCATGCTGGAAACGATCCATCCGGCTCAAGTACTGACGACGAGACAGCAAGGCCAAGGGATAACTGCACATCTCTGGGCCTTTTTGCTTTCGGCGACATGCCTTGGGAAGTAGGCGAACCAAAGTGGGGATACGGAGGGCGTTCATGCACCCATTGATTAACTTAGTTTGCCAGCAGGAGTTCCCAGCATGTCGATCCAGGTCGAAGACTATTTCGCGCGCGCTACATTCGACAAAATGAAGGCGTTCGCCGACAAACAGGAAACCCCGTTCGTGGTGATCGACACCGCGATGATCGCCCAGGCCTACGATGACCTGCGCGCCGGTTTCGAATTCGCCAAGGTCTACTACGCGGTCAAGGCCAACCCGGCCGTCGAGATCATCGACCTGCTCAAAGACAAGGGTTCGAGCTTCGATATCGCCTCGATCTACGAGCTGGACAAGGTCATGGATCGCGGCGTCAGCCCGGACCGTATCAGCTACGGCAACACCATCAAGAAATCCAAGGACATCCGCTACTTCTATGAGAAGGGCGTGCGTCTGTTCTCCACCGACTCCGAAGCCGACCTGCGCAACATCGCCAAGGCTGCACCGGGTTCGAAAGTCTATGTGCGCATCCTCACTGAAGGCTCGACCACCGCTGACTGGCCACTGTCGCGCAAGTTCGGCTGCCAGACCGACATGGCCATGGACCTGCTGATCCTCGCCCGCGACCTCGGCCTGGTGCCGTACGGCATCTCGTTCCACGTCGGCTCGCAACAGCGCGATATCAGTGTCTGGGACGCGGCGATCGCCAAGGTCAAAGTGATCTTCGAACGCTTGAAAGAAGAAGACGGTATTCACCTGAAGCTGATCAACATGGGCGGCGGCTTCCCGGCCAACTACATCACCCGCACCAACAGCCTGGAAACCTACGCCGAAGAGATCATTCGCTTCCTCAAGGAAGACTTCGGTGATGACCTGCCGGAAATCATCCTCGAGCCGGGCCGTTCGCTGATCGCCAACGCCGGTATTCTGGTCAGCGAAGTGGTGCTGGTTGCGCGCAAATCGCGCACCGCTGTCGAGCGTTGGGTTTACACCGATGTGGGCAAGTTCTCCGGCCTGATCGAAACCATGGACGAAGCGATCAAGTTCCCGATCTGGACCGAGAAGAAAGGCGAGATGGAAGAAGTCGTGATCGCCGGCCCGACCTGCGACAGCGCCGACATCATGTATGAGAACTACAAATACGGGTTGCCGCTGAACCTGGCGATTGGTGATCGTCTGTACTGGCTGTCGACCGGTGCGTACACCACCAGTTACAGCGCGGT